>JBJMPB010000589.1:0-15310 GCA_045803455.1 Gemmatimonadales bacterium
CTTCCCTGTCGATGATCAACGACGCATCGGCGAGCATTTGATGAAGGCGGTTGGATTTGATTTCAACCAGGGGCGGCTCGATGTGAGCCTGCATCCGTTCTGCGGTGGATCCACGGGCGATGTCCGGATCACCACCCGCTACAGCGAGGCAAACTTTATGAGCGCGCTCATGGGGGTGCTTCATGAGACCGGTCACGCTCTCTATGAGCAGGGCCGCCCGGAAACGTGGCGGCGTCAGCCGGTCGGGCTTGCGCGTGGCATGAGCCTGCACGAGAGCCAATCCCTGCTCATCGAGATGCAGGCCTGCCGGAGCCGGGAGTTCGTGACCTTCCTCGCCCCGCTTGTACAGGAGACGTTCCAAGGCGAGGGCGCTGCTTGGAGCCCGGAGAACCTCCACCGGATCCTGACCAAGGTGGAGCCGGGCTTCATCCGCGTGGATGCCGACGAGATCACCTACCCGGCCCACATCCTGGTCCGCTACACGCTCGAGAAGGCGCTGATCGCCGGCGACCTCCCGATCGAGGACCTGCCGTCCGCTTTCAACGAGGAGATCAAAAAGCTTCTCGGCCTCACGGTGCCTGATGACAGCCTGGGCTGCCTGCAGGACATCCACTGGCCTGGTGGCGCGTGGGGATACTTCCCGACCTACACGCTCGGGGCCATGACAGCGGCTCAACTCTTCAGGGCGGCCTGCCAGGCGGATGCGGACATCCTCCCAGGCCTGGCGAAGGGTGATTTCGCGCCGCTTCGGAGCTGGCTGCGCGCCAACGTCCATGCGAAAGGCAGCCTGATGACCACCGACCAGCTTGTGGCTGCCGCAACCGGGCAGCCGCTGACGGCGGCGGTCTTCCGCGCTCACCTGCGGGAACGGTACCTCGCGCACTGAGTCTTGCGCCTGAAGTGCATTGATCCATGTTGTCCCGGAACCAGGATTAATTGGCGCGCAAGCGGCAGAAAAAGAGTCTGAAAAACGAATGAAAGCGATCAGCTTCAGCCTGAGCCGGGTGGCGTGCCGGGCCCTTATCCTGCTGTCCGGGATTCTCGTGTCCCTTGGGTTGTTTGCCGAACGGTCAGCAGCGCAACCCGATCCTGATCCGTGCCGCCCTGTGCGGTTTGCGGACAGTGCCTTCGTGGTCTGCACAGTGGATCTGCGCCGGTACGACGTGAGGCTGTTCTGGCGCGGGCCGGACGGGGATGTGCTCGGCTCGTTCAGCCGCTTGAAAGACACGCCGGAGGGTTCACGCCTTGCCTTCGCGATGAATGCGGGCATGTACCACGAGGATCGCTCGCCGGTGGGACTTTACGTCGAGAACGGCAAGGAGCTGAAGGCGGCCAACACCAGGAGCGGCCCCGGAAACTTCCACCTCAAGCCCAACGGCGTCTTTTTTGTCAAAGGCAATCGGGCCGGTGTGTTGGAGACGGACACCTACCTCAAGCGCAAGATCAGGCCGGATCACGCGACACAATCGGGCCCGATGCTCGTCATCGATGGGCGCATTCATCCCAAGTTTTCGGAGCAGAGCACGTCCTTGAAGATCCGCAACGGCATCGGAGTGAAAGACCAGCACACGGTCGTGTTCGCGATATCAGACGATCCTGTCACGTTCAGCGCGTTCGCCCGATTGTTCCGCGATCACCTGGGCTGCGCCAATGCCTTGTTCCTGGACGGCAGCGTTTCCAGCCTCTACGCGCCTGCACTGGAACGCATGGACTCGCTCCTGCCCATGGGGCCGATTGTCGGGGCTTTGCGGCGACGTCCATGATGCGGAACAAGGTTCGGGAACAGGCGAAGGAGATCAGTTGGTGGGAATTACCTGTAAGGAGATCCCCATGCCGGCGAAGCAGAAAACCCTCGACGATCTTTTCCTGGATACCCTGAAGGACGTGTATCACGCCGAGAAGCAGATTCTGAGAGCCCTACCGAAAATGGCGAAAGCCGCGGAATCGGATCAGCTCCGCCAGGCTCTCGAAAAGCATCGTGACGAGACTGAGGTTCAGATCGAACGCCTGGAGCAGGTATTCGAAATGCTCGAGAAGCCCGCGCGGGGCAAAACGTGTGAGGCCGTTCAGGGGCTCGTTGAGGAAAGCAAGGATCTCATGCAGGACTTCAAAGACTCTGAGGCGCTCGACGCTGCCCTTATCGCCGCTCAACAGGCGGTCGAGCATTACGAGATCTCGCGCTACGGCACACTCAGGACCTGGGCCGGACAGCTCGGCATGAAGAGGGCGGTCAAACTGCTTGAGCAGACGCTTCAAGAGGAAAAGAAGACCGACGAGCTTCTGACCCAACTTGCCGAAGCAGCAGTCAACCTGAAGGCGGCTTGAGCTGGTCCAGCGCGCACCCCCGCGTCCGGATCCTGAAGCGGCCAGATCCAACATGCGCCTGCTCGGACAGCCCTCTGCCTGACGAGTGCTCCCGAACCACAGGCTCGGTTGCTGCGACAGGCTTGACCTCATGGTTTGGTCCGCTGCCATGAGGATCCAGACGGATTTCAGTACGGCAGTGCGCGACGAGGCTGTTCCGTCGGCCTCTGCTCGCGATCAATCAGAGCCAGAGTTGCCTGAATGCGCGGAGGGAGCGGTTGCCTGATGACCTCTGCGTAGATCGAGCGGAGATCTTGTCCGATCCGGCGCAGGAGTTCGGCATCGCTCGTTGCTAACGCTCGCCCGCCGTCCATTCCGCTCTCCATTTTGGCCTCCTGATCCGCATCCAGACCTTGGGTACAGCGGCATTAGGCCCTCGTTAACCATCTTATTTTTTGTCTGTGGATACCGGGCAGAACCCTCCCTATGCCCGGCTTCCGCCCTTGCCTGTCCAACATTGCAGGCAGTTTCGGGATTTCCCAGAGATGACGCTGGCATCAAGCCGAATCGCCGCAAAAAAGCCCCGAAACAAACAGAGAACATTCTCCATTCGGAAAGGAGAGCATCCTCGTCAGTGGTGCCATCCAGCGATACAGTCGGAGAGGCCGGGTACGATTCCCGGCAGGCACCATGAACCAGATGATTCGACCCTCACAAGTGGATCAGAGGCCGGCACTCGAGACCCTCGCCGGCTCAATCGAGCGCATCACCTTTCACAATCCCGAAAACGGCTTTGCGGTCCTGAAAGTCCATGCCCGGGGCAAGCGTGATCTCATCACCGTCGTGGGCCATACCCCCGCGGTGTCGGCCGGCGAGTGGATCACCGCCAGTGGCCTGTGGATCAGCGACCGCACTCATGGCCTTCAGTTCAAGGCTGAGGTTCTCAAGACCACGCCGCCGACCGGCGCTGAGGGCATCGAGAAGTACTTGGCCTCAGGCCAGATGCGCGGCATCGGACCCGCCATGGCCAAGCGCATCGTGGCGGCCTTCGGCGAAAATACCTTCGAGATCATTGAGGCCGCCCCCGAGCGCCTCACCGAAGTGTCCGGGATTGGACCCATGCGCGCCTCCCGCATCGTCTCAGGGTGGGCCGAGCAGAAGGCAGTGCGGGAGATCATGATCTTCCTGCATGCGCACGGCGTTGGAACGGCACGAGCGGTGCGCATTTTCAAGACCTACGGCTATGAGTCCGTTCAGGTCATGACCGAGGACCCGTACCGGCTGGCCAAAGACGTGCGTGGCATCGGCTTCAGGACGGCCGATGCCATTGCGGCCAAGCTCGGCATGGAGAAGACCGCTCCGCAGCGCATCCGGGCGGGCATTTCATTCGCGCTCCAAACCGCTACTGACGAGGGTCATTGTGCTCTGCCCGTGGAGGCGCTCACCCGGCTGGCCGAACAGTTGCTCGAGGTGGATCAGGCCCTCATCCGCACCGCTGTGGTCGAGGAGTTGGCCAAGGGCGAAATCGTCTCGGACACGATCAGGGACGAGACCTGCCTGTTTCTCAAAGGGCTCTATTTGTCCGAGCAGGCCATCGCTGCCCGGCTGCTGGAACGGGCCTCCGGCCCGGCGCCTTGGCCGGAGATCGATCTCGACAAGGCCATTCCCTGGGTGGAGAGCCGCACGGGCAAGACCCTAGCGGCCTCGCAGCGTGAGGCGCTGAAGCTGGTGCTCGGCGCCAAGGTGGCGGTGGTGACCGGCGGCCCTGGTGTCGGCAAGACGACCCTGCTCGACACCATCCTGCGCCTGCTGGTGGCCAAGGGCGTCAGGGTAGCGCTGGCCGCGCCCACGGGGCGCGCGGCCAAGCGCATGACCGAGCAGACCGGGCTGGAGGCCAAGACCATCCACCGCCTGCTGGAGATCGACCCGAAGCACGGCGGCTTCTCGAAGAACGAGGAAAACCCGCTCGACTGCGATCTCCTGGTGGTGGACGAGACCTCCATGGTGGATGTGCCGCTCATGAACGCGCTCACGAAGGCGGTTCCCGCCCCAGCGGGCCTGCTGCTGGTGGGTGACGTGGACCAGCTGCCCTCGGTTGGATCCGGGCAGGTGCTGGCCGACATCATCGCCTCAGAGCGCATTCCGGTCGCTCGGTTGACCGAGGTGTTCCGGCAGGCGGCGGAAAGCCGGATCGTGGTCAATGCGCACCGGATCAACAAGGGCCGGATGCCTGAGCCGCCCAAGGCCGGCGAAGAGAGCGACTTCTACTTCGTCGAGATCACCGATCCCGAGGAGGGCGTGCCGAAGATCATCCAGATGATCAAGGAGCGCATGCCGCGCCGGTTCGGGCTCGATCCCATGAAGGACATTCAGGTGCTCTGCCCGATGAACCGGGGCGTGCTCGGAGCCCGCAATCTCAACATCCAGCTCCAGGAGGTGCTCAACCCCGATCCTCCCGCGAAGGTGGAGCGGTTCGGATGGCGCTTCTCGCCGGGAGACCGGGTGATGGAGACCCAGAACGACTATGACCGGGAGGTATTCAACGGAGACCTCGGCACGGTGGTGCGGATCGACGACGAAGAGGGAGCGCTGATCGCCTCCTTTGACGGACGGGAGGTGTCCTACCCGTTCGGCGAGCTCGACACCCTCGTCCCCGCTTACGCAACCACGATCCACAAGTCACAAGGTTCAGAATATCCCGCCGTGATCATCCCGGTGGTGACGCAGCACTTCACGATGCTGGCCCGCAACCTGCTCTACACGGGTGTCACCCGCGGCAAGCGTCTGGTCGTGCTGGTGGGGCAAAAGAAGGCGGTGGCAATGGCGGTCAGAGGTGGTCAGATGAAGAAGCGCTGGACGAAGCTGCAGGAGTGGCTGGCCACCACTTGAACGGATCCAGCCTTCACGACTTGTCCGCCAGAAGGTCGAGCGGACGCCCGAGGCCGGTACCAGCCTGCTGCCGACGCCCTACGATTTCCCTGAGGTGAACAAGCTGCGTCATGCCACTGCTCGCCTACACCCACTCGGGGGAGCCGCTTGTTGCACCTCTGCTGTCCGATCACGAATGGGAGAACCTGAGATCCACCCGTAACCGCGACGTGTGGATGCCTCATGGGAAAGGACGGGCTATTCCCAAGGTCTCACGCCTCGGAACACGCTTCTTCGCTCATCCTCCCGGGCAAACGTCTGCAGGGGCCAAGGAAAGCGACCTCCATCTCTCCATCAAGGCTCAAAGCTTGCTTGGAGCCCGGGCCGCAGGCTGGGAGGCTCTCCCGGAGCAATCCGGAACCACGCCCGATGGCCGCGACTGGCGGGCCGATGTCCTGTGCCGGCGGCCAAGGAAAGCTTGGACCGTCGCCGTCGAGGCCCAGGTTCAGCTCCAAGGCGAGGAAGCTTACCGCCAACGGCAGGAGCGCTATGCCGCTTCCGGCATTCGCGCCCTCTGGCTGGTCGCTCACGAGCCCGCGGCCCTGCACCACTACTGGCGCGAGCCCGACTCATATTTGCCAGCCTTCAAAACCACGGTCGGGAACAATCAGCACGGCCACCCGGAGGCGCAGGTGCAGATCGATGGCTTATCTCTAAGCATACCTGAGTTTGTGTCTGGCGCGCTCAGCGGCCAACTGCACTGGTCTGGGAACGGCCGGCACGGGATCCTCATACTGGTTCTCCGCAAAGACCAGTGCTGGCATCGCACCTGCCGAAAGACTGTCCTCCTTGCCTACAGGGCCGAAACGCCACGGAGGATGCCGCTCGACCTCGAGGCGGTCCAGACGATGCACGGTTATGGCGACGCTTATGCTAGGGCGCGAGCGGTTCTGCCCGACCTTGCCGACAGTCCATGGCGGTTCAGGAGGGTCCTCGCGTCACGTTGCCCTTACTGCCGGCGGGAGATCCGGTACCATAGCCATGACTGGGAGGGTCAGGACGTCCTTGATGTGCCGATCGGCGTCGATGTCGGTGAGCAGGGCCGACGCCTCGGCTTGACCCCACATGCCCAATGGCATTGGGGGCCTCAAACCCGATGGACGCACTGGGCTCCCCTTGGTGGAGTCGGCCTGGTGTCCCATCGCCGTCTCGAGATGCGTCCGAGGCGCCTCGGCCCCAGGACGGGCTGATACGCCTCGCGGACGAAGCACCGGTTGCGGTGGCTTCGGCGGTCCGGATCGGCGACCTGGCAAAGGCTGCGCCCCGCGGCGCAGGCCCTTTGCCGCCTCAGGTCCCGCAGAAGGTCCGATAGACGCGCTGGTGCGGCTCCGGAGGTTCGGCGTAGTGCGCAAACGCCGGCTGATCCTCATAGGGCTGCGAGAGAACCATCAGAAGCCCCTCGAAGGGAGCAAAGTCGTCCCGCTCCACCGCAGCTTGGATCACGGCCTCCACGCGATGATTGCGCGGGATATAGGCCGGATTGACGGCGCGCATGGCAGCTCGGCGGGTTGCTGCGTCTTGCGGCTCCTGGCTCAGCCGCTCGCGCCAGCGGGCAGCCCAGGCATCGTAAGCAAGCGGATTGATGAAGAGGTTTCGGACGGCCTCGTCCGCTTCGGATCCGGCAGCGGCATCGCTTAAGCGCCAGAAGGTCAGGGTGAAGTCGGCCTGGTTCTCGGCCATGGCCTTCAGAAGATCCCCGGCAAGCGTCGGGTCGTCTTCGCGCTCCGTCAGCAGCCCGAGCTTGCGCCTGAGCCCCGCGTGATAGGCCGCCTCGAACTTACTCGAGAAAGCCTCGAGCGCCTCGCTCGCTTCACTTACGGCCTTCTCCTGGTCCTCGGACAGGAGCGGCAGAAGCGCCTCGGCCAGCCGCGTCAGGTTCCAGAGGCCAATGCGCGGCTGGTTGCCATAGGCATAGCGGCCCTGCCGATCGATCGAGCTGAAGACTGTCGCCGGATCGTAGGCATCCATGAAGGCGCACGGGCCGTAGTCAATCGTCTCGCCGGCGATGGACATGTTGTCGGTGTTCATCACCCCGTGGATGAAGCCGATGTGCAGCCAGCGGGCAATGAGGTCTGCCTGGGCGGCGATCACCTGATCCAGGAGCGCGCGATACGGTCTGTCGCTCTCGGCGGCCAGTGGGTAGTGCCGGCCGATGACATAGTCCGTGAGAAGCCGCAGCCCCTCCACATCCTGCCGGGCTGCGAAGAACTGGAACGTGCCGACCCGAATATGGCTCGACGCCACCCGGGTGAGAACGGCGCCGGGAAGTGGCGTCTCCCGGACAACGGTCTCCCCGGTTAACACCGCGGCGAGCGCACGCGTGGTCGGCAGCCCAAGCGCGGCCATCGCCTCGCTGACGAGATACTCACGCAGGACAGGCCCCAGCGCTGCCCGTCCGTCGCCGCGGCGCGAGAACGGCGTCGGACCTGAGCCCTTGAGCTGAATGTCACGGCGGATGCCGTTTCGATCAACCACTTCGCCGAGGAGAATGGCGCGACCGTCGCCGAGTTGCGGCACGAACTGCCCGAACTGGTGCCCGGCATAGGCCATGGCAATAGGCTCCGCCGCATCCGGAACGCGGTTGCCGGACAGAAGCGCAACTCCTTCGGGACTAGAGAGCCGATCCGGATCAAGGCAGAGTTGCAGGGCGAGATCCCGGTTCAGCCGGATGAGTTTCGGAGCCGTAACTGAGGTCGGCGTTAAGCGCGCGAAGAAGCGCTCCGGCAGGCGGGTGTAGGTGTTGTCGAAGGGAAAATGAACTGTCATCGGATCGATTTCACCGTCAGGGCCTCGTGAAATCGGACTGCATGCCCCTGAAAACAAGAGCCGGAGGGCACATTCGACTGAAGCAGGTCAGCGGCGTCCTGCTCCCGATCCCGGACAGCGCCCCGGGGCCATTCTGTCCAGGAAAAGACGATTACCGCTCCCGCTCGACGATGCGGTACTCGACGTCGATAATCTCCCCTGCTCGGGGCGCTTGCGCCATCTTGCGGCGAAGCCGCCACCGCAAAATCATGACGGTGATAATGGCTGCAGGAATGAGGATCAGCGCGAGCCCGGCGGCCAGGACCATCAGCAAGAGACCCAACGAGACGGCGGCAATCAGCACCAGAATGGCGGCCCAGCGAGGCATCCGGATCAATCTGATGCCCGGATGGTGCGGATTGCGCGGGTCCATATCCCTCTCTTTGAGAAGCTCTGCTTCAACTGTCCCTTATATGCCGACGCGGGGAGCCGGATACAAGATCGAGGTGGAACCGGACATCTCAGCGCACCTCACTTCGCACCATGATCGCCGGAGTGTCAGGTGCTCGTCCTGAAGGTGGAGGCCTCGCCCGGAATCGAACCGGGGTGCAAGGATTTGCAGTCCTCTGCGTAACCACTCCGCCACGAGGCCATCCGGGACGTATGCTGGATCTGCTTGATAGTGGCGAGCCCCCCGAAGAGCAACTGCCCACTCTGACAAGTGCCTTCCCGGCCGGCAGTCCCGCGCGTGGGCTGCGCGCACAAGTGGCCAATCTCAGCTAGATCCAATTGAACCTCCTGTCGGCGCAGGCTCGGGCTCTGGCGGCAATCGGCGAGTGGAAGCGGTTGCAGGCTCAACTTCCTGCCGTCCGCGAAGAACTCAGGTGGCTCATGGATATCCGTGGCCAGGCTCAGTCCGAACGCGTGCTTGCGCAACCGGAACTGAGCGATGCGATCAACCGTGCATCTCAAGCGCATGGGGATGTTTCCACCACGGGATTGGTGGGGAGCAAGGCACCTGATCCCAAAGAGGCGATTGCGGCCACGGCTCATAAAGCGTTGTCAAAGCTCGGCTATGGAAGGTTGACGGCTGATGGGGTCGTTGGGCCGGGCATGCGGCGTTCCATCGAAGCATTCCTGCGGGGCAAGGGACTGATAGTGACAAGCGAGCTTGATGGTCGGACGGTGAAGCAACTGACCCAATCCCTCAAGGACGCTGCCCGTTGCGATGCAACGCCACACGTTGAAATGAGCATGCGTTGAGGTGGATCACGGAAGAGGCCGGCAGTTCCCCTCGAGAGCGGATGAGAGCACCTTGCGGGCTGTACCAAGAATATGTTGGGCCACTGTCACCCTGAAGGACCTCGGGCCGTATTGTGGAGCTTCCCAGAATATTGGCATCAGGTTACTGATAACCGACACGACGAATGGCACTTGGCGGATCTTGGGCTCTCAACAGCGCGCCTCCACCGGGCACACGCGCATTAACGATCTGGCGACCTGCATCCCGCTAGTCTGCCCCGCCAGGCTCATGCGTGCGCTTGGCCCATCGGCGGGGCGGAAGGTGCGGGAATGCGAGGGCAGGCTGATCTTTTCTTCGACTACGACGCACCGCCGGGTCCTATCGAGACCAGCCCCGCCAATGAGATTGTCATCAAGGCGAGGCAACGCAGCGAGTCCTTCAAAGCCCCCGATCATGAGACCGCCGCCCGGATGCTGGAGGCCACCGGCGACTATCGTGTCCTCCGCCGCTTGCAGCCCCGTCCGATCGTGGTCTCGGGTGTGCGTCGTCAGGCCGAGAAGATCGCCGTCATCGTCGACACCGAAACCACGGGCCTGGATCACACCCGGGACGAGGTGATCGAACTCGGCATGGTGGCCTTTCTGTATGATGAGGACGGCCGGATCGGTGAGGTGATCGGCACGTTCAACGGTTTGCGCGAGCCGAGCGTGCCCATCGGCCCGGAGATCACCCGCCTGACCGGGATCACGCCCGAGATGGTTGCGGGCCAAGTGCTTGATCTTGCGGCGGTCGAGCGGTTCATAGAAGCGGCAGATCTCATCATCGCGCACAATGCCCGCTTCGATCGCCCCTTCTGTGAGCGCCTGTCGAAGGGCTTCCAGGTCAAGGCCTGGGCCTGCTCCCATTCCGAGATCGCCTGGAGCGGGTTCGGCTTTGAAGGATCGAAGCTCGGGTACCTCCTGACCCAGTGCGGCTGGTTCCACCAGGGCCACCGGGCCGTCGAGGACTGCCATGCCCTGCTCGAGGTGCTGGCCTCCCCCCTCCCCTCCGGAGCTGGGTTTCCCTTCGAGCATCTGCTGGCCTCGGCGCGAAAGGCGCTCGTGCGCATCTGGGCCGAGGGCAGTCCGTTCGATATGAAGGATATGCTGAAGGCACGCGGGTACCGCTGGAACGACGGCACCGACGGCCGACCGAAGGCTTGGTGGGTGGAGGTCGACGAGGAGGCCTTTGAGGCCGAACTCGCCTTTCTCCAGCGTGAGGTTTACCGGCGCGATGTCGAGCCCTTCAGCCAGAGAATCACCGCCTTCGAGCGGTTTCGGTCGGCACGCTAGCTGGCGGCCAGCACCTCTGAGGGGTACTGGCCCATCCAGGTTGACCCGAAGCCTTGAAATCTTGACCGTTCACGGCCATCTCGTCGCCTGCCGGAGCAACAAGGTTCATCTCACGCCATGACGACTGCTGACACCACGCACGCCCCTGAGAACCACACGTTCGAGGCCGATGTCGCCAAGCTGCTGCACCTGATGGTGCACTCGGTCTACTCCGACAAGGACGTCTTCCTGCGCGAGTTGATCTCGAACGCGGCCGATGCCTGCGAGAAGCTGCGCTACGAGGCGATCTCCCACCCCGCCCTGCTCGGCGAGGATCCTAAGGCCCGGATCACGCTGCTGATCGATGCCGACAACCGTCGCCTGACCGTCGAGGACAACGGCATCGGAATGAGCCGGGACGAGATGATCGAGGCGCTCGGCACCATTGCCCGTTCGGGCACCAAGGCCTTCATGGACCGGATCCAGGCCGCCCAGGGCGGCGAAGGGGCCCAGCTGATTGGGCAGTTCGGCGTCGGCTTCTACTCGGCCTTCATGGTGGCCGACCGGGTCGACGTCGTCTCACGCCGGGCCGGCAGCGACGAGGCCACGATCTGGTCGTCCGACGGCAAGGGATCGTACACGGTGGCTCCCGCAGCCGTCGACGAGGCCCCGGCCCGCGGCACCCGGGTGCTCCTCCACCTGATGGAGGACGCAGCATCCTACACCGAGCGCTACCGGCTCGAGCGCATTGTGAAGGAGCAGTCAGGCCATGTTCCGGTGCCCATCTCCCTTGTCGAGAAGCCCGGAGCGGAGCCGCAGGAGGTCGCCGACGGCGCTGCTCTCTGGGTGAAGCCGCGCTCCGAGATCACGCCTGAGGACTACACCGACTTCTACCGCAGCGTGGCCGGCCAGTTCGACGAGCCGGCGCTGACGGTGCATTTCCGGGCCGAGGGCCGCCACGAATATACCGCCCTGGCCTTCGTGCCGGGCTCCACGCCGTTCGACCTGTTCGATGCCGACCGCCACGGACGAATGAAGCTTTACGTGAAGCGGGTCTTCATCACCGACGAGGCCGAGCTCCTGCCGCGGTACCTGCGCTTCGTGCGCGGACTGGTCGACTCGGCCGACCTGCCGCTCAACGTCTCACGCGAGATGATCCAGGAGAGCCCGCTTCTCGCTGCCATCAAGAAGGGCGTAACCAGCCGCGTGCTCGGCGAGCTCGAAAAGCTCGCGCAGAACGATGCGGAGGCCTACACCAAGGTGTGGGAGACCTTCGGCCCGGTGCTGAAGGAAGGGCTCTACGAGGATTTCGAGCGTCGCTCGACATTGCTGGGTTTGGCCCGGTTCAAGACCACCGCGTCCGGTGGCGGGTGGCGCTCGCTCAAGGATTATGTCGGTTCCCTCAGGGAGAACCAGACCGCGATCTACTACGTGACGGGGACGGATCTCGCCCGGCTCGAGGCCTCGCCGCAGCTCGAAGGATTTCGGGCCCGCGGCATTGAGGTACTGCTGCTGCCCGATGCGGTCGACAGTTTCTGGGTCACGGCCGGCGTCGATTACGAGGGCAAGCCATTCAAGTCGGTGACCCAGGGCGCTGCCGACCTGGCGCAGATCCCGCTGCTCGAGACCCAGGAAAATGCAGGCGCGCCGGCACCAGAAGCAGTGACGGGCTTCATCCAATCCGTGAAGACCGCCCTGGGCGAGGCCGTGGCCGATGTCCGCGCCTCCGAGCGGCTGACGGAGAGCGCCGTCTGCCTCGTGGCATCCGAGACCGGCATGGACCGGCAGCTCGAGCGGCTTCTCGCCCGCGCGGGTCAGCTGACGTCCGCGGCCAAACCCGTTCTGGAGATCAATCCGCGCCATGACCTCGTCGTGGCCCTGGCCAACCTGGGCGAGGATCAGCAGGCTCTGCGCGAGGACGCTGCTCACCTGCTGCTGGACGAGGCGCGGATCCTGGACGGGGAATTGCCGGCCGACGCGAAGGCGTTCTCGCAGCGTCTTGCGCGGGTGATGCGGCGGTGCGTCCCTTAAGGTTGTCCTGACGCGGCTTCCAGTGACTGGCGGGATGCGGCCGGTGATTGCCGCATCCTGTCACGGACCTGACCGATGGTATCGCTCCTGGTCCGTCAGGGTGATCTCTGAGAGGACTTCGGGTCCGGGCCGGCTCATGATTCAGGATCAAGAGTGCCGGGCAGTCGATCTGCGATGGTCCTGAGATCGCTGCGGATCAAGACGACGTTTTGTGCAAGAGCCGTTTGAGCTTGGCGGGAGCCTGTTCAAGGAGCTCAGGTGGGATGGGGAGAGCGCCGCTCATGAGGCTGGCGCTGTTCGCAGGACCAGCTTGCCCATGGTCTCGCCCGATTCCAGAGCGCGATGAGCCTGAGCCACGTCCGCCAGCGCGAAGGAGCGGACCTTGGGCACGGCAATTTTGCCTTTTTCCACCCAGGCTGTCAGGTCGTTCACGGCAGCTCGCAAGAGGTCGGTGCGGCCAAACAGAAACGACAGATTGAACGCCACCACACCTTTGTTCTCGGTTGTCATCATCAAGGGATTGAACCGTGGCATCCTCAGCAGGCCGAGAGCGGCCTTGAGATAATTGATGCGCCCGCCCTGCTTGGGCAGCAGGGTGTGAAAGCCATAGACCAGCAGCTTCCCGGTCGGGCGCAAATGCGCATAGCTCTGCGCCAGGGTTTCGGGGCCGTTCGCATCGAAGACCAGGTCATAGCCATCAGGGCACAGGCGCCGGGCTTCATCCCAGAGCGATTGAGTGGACTTGTCGATGACGGCGTCAGCGCCGAGTTGGCGCACATGCTCGACCTTGTGGCTGGCGCCCACCACGCCGGTCACGTGCAGATCGTGCAGCTTGCACAACTGAACGAGTGCCGACCCGACTCCGCCGGCGGCCGAATGCACGAGCACCCTCATGCCGGGCCGGATCACCACGTTCTGCAGCAGGCCATGATAGGCCGTGAGATGGACCGCCAGGAAACCCGCGGCGGCTTCGAAGTCCAGCGCTTCGGGCTTTGGCCAGATGAGATCGGCCGCGGCACAGACATGGGTGGAATAGCCGTCGAAGAAGGTCAACCCGAACACCGGATCGCCCGGCTTCACATGAGCGACCTCGCGGCCAACCTCCTCCACCCGACCGGCATATTCGAAGCCCGGTGTGATCGGCCAGCCCACGTACCGGCGCGCAGACTCGTACACGCCCCAACGCACGCAGATATCGGCGTAGTTCACGCCCACCGCCTCGGTGCGGATCAGGACCTGATGATCGCCCGGTTTTGGCACGGGGTGGGTCTCGAGCTTCAGTTGCTCGTACCCGCCGGCTTTGTGAATGACCAGCTTGTGCATCAATTCTGAATGTCCCTCTCTGCGAGGACCGAAATATGAGAACTCCGGGCCCAGACGATCGAGCTTCATTGATGCATGGCTCGGATGATCGCCTGATCAGGAGAGCCGCCCACGGATCCTGTCACCCTGAGGCGACTGCCTTGCGAACTTCCGGCGCAACCTTCGTCCCCAGGATTTCGATTGCTCGCATCAGCTTGACGTGGTCCATCACGCCGATGGCCATCTGAATCAGGAAGCGGTCGAACCGGAAGATCTCATGCGCGGCCAGAATCTTGTCCGTGACCTCGGCAGGGCTTCCGACGAACAGCGCACCGCGCGGTCCCCTGGCCGCGTCGAACTGCTGGCGGCTCGTCGGCGGCCAGCCGCGCTCCCGCCCAATCCGGTTCATCACCTCCGCCTGCGGGGCATAGAAGGTGTCGGCAGCCTCCTGGGTGGTGTCGGCAACGAAGCCGTGCACGTTGATGGATGTCTTCAGGGTTGCGGGATCGTGGCCGGCCCGCTGGGCTGCCTGCCGGTACAGATCGAAAAGGGGTGCAAAACGGGCCGGCTCGCCACCGATGATGGCCAGGGCAAGCGGCAGCGCGAGCACCCCGGCCCGTGCGACGGACTGAGGCGTGCCTCCCACGGCGATCCAGATCGGCAGCTTGTCCTGACAGGGACGTGGGTAGACACCACGATCCGTGATCGGGGGAGTATGCTGCCCGCCGGGCCAGGTGATGCGCTCGCCCTCGTTGAGCTGCATGAGAAGCTGCAGCTTTTCGGCAAAGAGCGTGTCGTAATCGTCGAGATCGTAGCCGAAGAGCGGAAACGACTCGATGAAGGAGCCGCGGCCGGCCATGATCTCGGCCCGGCCCTGGCTGAGATTGTCGAGGGTAGCGAACTGTTGGAACACCCGGATCGGGTCGTCGGAGCTCAGCACCGTGACGGCGCTCGTCAGGCGAATGTGTTTGGTCTGCGTCGCCGCCGCGGCCAGCGCGACGGCTGGTGCCGAGACGGCATAGTCGGGCCGGTGGTGCTCACCGAGGCCGAACACGTCGAGCCCCACTTGATCGGCGAGGACGATCTCCTCCACGAGGTTGCGCAGGCGCTCGGCCGGGCCGATCCGGTGTCCCGTCACGGGATCGGCGCCCACGTCACCGAAGGTGTAGAGTCCGATTTCCATCAGAATTGTCCTTCTGCAAAGTCTTCGGTTTCGCCATCATCCCGCTAACATGAACCCGGCCGCCCCTCAAACTGCAACGCACCTGCTGCCCTGTGCGAATGCCCTTCGTATGAAGACCCCGCTGGCGCCGGTCTCCGCCCGGTCGCGAGGGAGATGATCGGCCTGTGGCCCGTGGTCGGGACGGTAAGCATCGCACCGCCCACGCCGCGGCAAGGCGCCTCCATCCTGTTGAGCGAGCTTGTGCCTGCGCAGGGTGAGCAGTTC
>JBJMPB010000595.1:0-4452 GCA_045803455.1 Gemmatimonadales bacterium
GACATCTCAAACGGGGAGAATGGTGACATTTCTATCGGGGGCCTACTCCCGCCCCCACCACAGCCATTCACTCCTTCAACGTCGGCCTGATCCGCCACGAAAGCGCGACCGTTCAGGACCCAGCCAGTGCGCGTTTGAGCCTCAGGGCAGCATCCTTGGCCGGAACACCTTCCGTATACCAGGCGAGCAGGGTGAGATAGAGATCGCCTCGGACCAGCTTTCGGTGCTGGTGAGGCAGGCTCTGCGCGACAGCTTCCAGGTAGGTCGAGAACCGGCCAAGCACGCTGCTCCTCCATTGCGTGGACTGCACGGTTGTGTGTTGCTCGAAGTCAGACGGCAGAGGGCAAACGTCAATCCGAGAAGGCTTAGACCTGACCTGAAGATCAAGGCCCAGCGCAGGCGAAGCTGGTCGGGTCGGACACGTCCCCGCTACCCTTGTAGCGTGCCACCTTGGGAAAGGTGCAAACGGGTCGCCGCCACAGCGTCTGACCGCCATTGGCTGCCGTCTTTGTCGCAAGTAGCTCGCTCGGAGCGTTTCCCTCCTCCACCCATTGCTCAAGCGCCGTCAGCGGATCGATGCCGGTGTCCGATATTCCAGGCCCGTCCGTGCCGATCCCGCAATGGTCCATGCCGGGCACCATGAACAAGCGCGCAAACTCCTGCGTCGCCCCGAGCCCCCCGGTTCTCTTCGCGAGTGCCTCGTAGAACTCGACCGTAAGCTGAGGTGTGACAAGCGGGTCGCCCCAGCCATGATAGAGGAGCAGCTTGCCCCCAGCCCGCCGGAACGCGCTGTTGTCGCCAAAGCTGGTTTGGCCTGTTTCAGGGTTGAAGGTCGCGGCATTGTAAACCCGCGCCTGAGGGGCCAGTCGCGGCGGGTCCTTGTCGAAGTCGAACTCGGCGACCTTGAACGAGGGGCCTGCCGAGGGCTCGAAGGCCATGTAGCGCAGAAAGTCCTGGGCAAACAGCGGCATCAGCGCCGGTGCGTTGCCCAGACCTGTGAGCCACCGTGGCCAGTGCGGCTCAGAGCCTATCGGGATGCCGCCTGGATAGAGCGTCTGTCCCCGGCTGTTGACGGGACCGCGATACCACCTCTCCAGCACGCCGACCTCGGCCTCTATCAAGCAGTCCGGCGCATTGGTGGCTTTGCACTGGAGCGAGGACGGCTTGAAATCACAGGTGCGTGGGTCGGAGATGATGCCGTCCCGAACCCCATCCTTCTCGTCACAGGCCGCATAAACGGCATCCTCGACCAGCTTGACCTTCGATGCTGGAAAGATCGGCAGCCCATCCGCCCCCGTGTTGGCTTGTGTTGTCCAAGCAAAGAAGGTCGCAACGAGCCCCGTGTAGTCGAGGGCTGGGGCACCGCTGATGATGCCGTCGAAGTCGGTCGGGAAGCGCAGGGCCTCCATGATCCCCATGCGACCGCCCGTTGAGCAGCCGACAAAGTAGGACTTCTTCTGCTCGGTTCCGTAGAAGGTCTTGAGCAAGGTTTTCGCCACACGCGCCGTCTCAGTCACGGCACGCTGGCCCCAGTCCATCTGGGCCACAGGATTGTTCATAGCCCAGCGCCCATCCACCGCGCCCGTTCCCCAATGGCCGGAGTCCATGGCGACCACGGCGTAGTTGCGCCGCAGGCCGTAGTTCGCGGCATTCATGAAGCCTGGTCGGTCGGTGTCGAGGGTGCCGCAAAAGCCGCCACACCCGACCATGTAGAACTTGCTGTTCCAGCCCTGGAGCGGGAGGCGGACCTCGAAGTTGATGGCCGGGCGCACGTAACCGAGCACCCGACAGTAGGTGGGCAGGTCGCCCGCAGCGGGCACTTCCGTTGCCGAGAGGAGGTTTGCGGTCTCGACCTTGAGGTTGGCCAGACTGGCGCAATCCTGTGCGGCACGGGCGGGGGGTGAGCCGAGCACCATGCCGATGGTGGCCCCGATTAGCAGAAAGGCCGAGCCCTGCATCGCGCTTACCTCGATCAGTTGTTGACGCGCGGAGACGCGGGAGCCTAGCTGCCCCTCGGGGGCACTTCCAGGTCTTGAACCATCACGGTCGCATCCTTTGTGCCACCAGCTGGCACGCGCACCTTCTCCGTGCGGCCTATACGGCCACGCTTCAGCCGCTTGCGCTTCATGCTTTGACCATCATCCCTCCTAGCTTGGCTGTTGGCGAAGGAAGCGGCTCAGCACGCGGAGGGGGTGATGGCGGAGGAGGATGCCGCCCTGCTCAAGCAGGGGGTGGAGGCTTGGAACGCGTGGCGTCGGGAATGCACTGAGGCCCGTCCAGACTTGGGCAGGGCAGACCTGCGCCACATGGACCTGATCGGGGCCAACCTCAGCGGGGCAAACCTGTGCCAGGCAGACCTCCGTGGAGCCGACCTGGGCTACGCAAGCCTGATCGAGGCCCAGCTGTGCGGGGCGGACTTGCGCCGGGCGAGCCTACGCGGGGCGCGGTTAAACGAGGCAGATCTGCGCCGAGCAAACCTGGGCGAGGCGGATTTGAGCTACGCCGACCTGTCGGGAGCGGACCTACGCCGGGCAGATCTGAGCGGGGCCGACCTTCGTGAGACGGACCTCGGGACAGCAGACATGACCCGATTGCTGAACAGCATTCCCTCGTGAGGCGGTTGAGGTGTTCGGCAAGGAGCAGGCCGTCGTCCGCGGCAGTCACGCGCCGCTACATGAGCCTAAAAGCCTGAGCGCCTTGAGCGATGATCCTGTTCTCAGGCTGCCCGCCGTGGCCGCCTGATCACCCTCGGACCCTCCCGAGGACCGCCACTCCTACATCACACCAGGGGGCACAACGCCATGCTTTCGGCCCTCCGCTTGGCCGCATCGAGCGTGGGAAGAGAAAGGCCGACCTCATCAGGCGCAAGTTGCCCCCCCCCCCCTCTCCAAACATGAAAGTAGAAATGCGGCATCAGCCAGGGCTCCTGGTTCGTGTCGGTTCTGGCTAAGGCGGAACGATTATCGCGCGCCAGGATCTGCCGACCGGGCGCATGAGGCTTGAGCTCTGTTCCGTGATGACGGGGGCTTTAGAGACGAACGCAGTGATTTGGACTTAACCGGGGCCGCGTCTGGTATCAGGCGGCTTCGCGGTCGTGCTTGGAGCCGTTGTCTGCGCGAGCACGGGCACGGTGACCAGAACTGGGAGGGTGGTCAGTGCTGCCAAGCTGAACGAGTGGATCAACTCCTCCCGTGCCTTGAGACGGGCTGTTGCCCCTCAATTGATGGCTTTTGAGCACCTGAAGATTGGGGCCATGTTCAAGCCCGAGCACATCCGCCAAAAAGGCCGTCCCATTCGGATCGGTGTTGAGCGCCAACGCGCATAGGACGGGCACAGGACAGTCCTATCTCGGGGTGATCGGAGAGGGGTAGACGACCCGCACCACGCGACCGGCCTCGCTGCGGGCTTCCGACTGCAAGCGGATCTGCTCGGCGCGACTGCTTGCCTGCCCACCAGCAACTTTAGCCGCCGTAGCCTTAGCCGACGCTTGGCCGAACTGCGCCAGCGGAAAAGCCGCCACCGCCGCTACCACTGCCGCACCTGCGATCCAAACCCGGTTCATCATGACCCCTTTCCCGGTCGTGTCTCCGTTTGAACAAGGCGAACCCGCCAGTCGGAGATAACTGGTGGGTTCCGTCGCTTGGCTGCGGAACTGACCCCTTGGGGGGTCGGGCGAGAGTGATCAGGTCTGCTCATCCAGCAGCGAAGTGCGGGCCGACATATATGATTTGGTGCGGCGCGCGAATACTTTTGTGCAATGCGAAGAGGCGCACGGCTGCGCGACCTGTAACGAAGCACAAGGCGGTATGGCTCAGTTTAAGCCCGGATTCTCCAGATGGGGTCGCTTCCAGCGTCTGCAGCCCTGTGCAACGGCTTCGGACACGAGCAGGCCATCGCCGAGTATATATTCGCTGCGCTCCTGGGACGCCCAGTCCCGCTTATAAGCGGTAACAGCTTGACCGGTTTCTCGCTTCTCGACTGGCTGGCGCTGATCGTCTTCGGCTTTGGATGGCTTGGCTACGAGCTCGTGATGGATCGCACGGCGGTCCGTCGCCGCAGCCTCAATGTCGCGATGGACGAGCAGCGCCACCACTGGATGCAGACCATGGCCTTGGTCGATAATCGCATCATGGACTCGAACCTTCATGCGAGCCTCCAGAACGGCACTGCGTTTTTCGCATCCACCGCCCTGATCGCCATTGGCGGCGCGCTGGCCCTGTTGCGTTCGACCGATGACGTTCTGGTCCTCTTATCCGAAATGCCGTTCGGGCTCGCCACGAGTCGACTGGCGTGGGAAGTCAAAGTCTCCGGCCTTGTGATCATTTTCGTGTATGCTTTTTTCAAATTCTCCTGGTCCTACCGGCTGTTCAACTACGCGGCCATCCTGATCGGTGCGGTGCCGCGGCCCGGGCACAAGCGCGACCCCCACGCTGCTGCGGAGCGGGCTGCCCA
>JBJMPB010000041.1:0-5484 GCA_045803455.1 Gemmatimonadales bacterium
CTCGCTGCGGGCATCCATCCCGCCGTGCTCTCCCAGCGCGGGCTCGACGCCGCGCTCGAATCGCTCGCGAGCCGTGCGCCCGTGCCGGTCGAGCTCGGAGAGAGCGGCAAGCTGGTCATGACGAGTGGTGGGTTCCGAACCATCTCGCCCGCAATGACGCTGGCCCGCTTCCGAAAGCACGTGAGCCCCCTGACGGGAGTCGTCACCCGTCTCGAGCGGATGGACGCCGACCTGGCACTCAACGCCAGTTACGTTGCCTCACACAATTTCTCTCCCTGGCCCGATAGCGTCGACGAGCTCAGGGCAGGGCTGAGCGGAGACAGTTATGGCAAGGGCAGCACGGCCGAGCAGGCGGAAGCCAGCGCCTTGATGGAGGCCATCGAGCGTTATTCAGGAGTCTTCCAGGGCGACGAGATCAGGGTTACGCGGCAGTTCACCGATTTCGCGCCGGGGCAAGCGATCGTTCCGAACGACGTCATGCTGTTCAGCGACGCGCAGTATCGCCAGGATCAGGCCGCGATGGCGGCCGAAGAGGACGCCTCGCCGCCTCCGGCTCCATTCGATCCGTCGGCCCTCATCGAATGGTCGCCCGCCTGGTCGCTGCGCGACGGATGCTTCAAGCATTTCCCGACGAGCCTTCTCTACTACTTCCACAACGGTGCCGGCGCCGACCAGACGAGCGCCGATTCCAACGGCTGCGCGGCCGGCAACACCCTCGAGGAAGCGATCGTGCAGGGATTTCTGGAGCTGGTCGAGCGCGACTCGTATGCGATCTGGTGGTACAATCGAGTGCGGCGGCCGGAACTGGACCTCGACCAGATAGACGACTCCTACATCCGGGATCTGCGGACCCAGCTTAAGGACGCCGGACGTCAGCTCTGGGTTCTGGACATTACCAGCGATCTCGGGATTCCGAGCTATGTTGCGATCTCGCACTGGAAGGAGGATTCGCAGGAATACCTCGAATTCGGCTCCGGTGCACATTTTGATCCCCGCATTGCAGCGCTGCGGGCCGTCACAGAGCTCAATCAGTTCTTTTCGATCGGTCTGATGACACGCCGCAATGCGCAGGGCTCAGGCTCTCACAGCCCGAGCCCGTGGCGGCTGGACGAGCATCCCTACTTCCTGCCAGGCGACAATCGAGCGGTCCCGCCCGCCACCCGGGCCGATTTCGGCCATCTCGACCACCGAACGCAGGTGGTCGCCTGCGTCGAGCTCGTCAAGCAAGAGGGTCTCGATTTCGTCGTGCTGGACCAGACCCGGCCCGACATCGGGGTGCCGGTTGTCAGGGTGATCGTCCCCGGAATGCGGCACTTCTATCGTCGCTTCGCGCCCGGGCGGCTGTACGATGTTCCCGTCAAGGTCGGACTTCGTGATAACCCGATTCCGGAGAGCGAGCTGAATCCGTATCTTCCTCCAACGTGAGGTCCTTCCGGCTTGCGTGAGGCCCGCACCTACAGGCACCCGGGGGGCGCCAGCCCGGCCGGCCTTTTCGCCCGGCTCGTCCGCTCCGTCTCGCTTGAGGCGCGCTCGAGCGGAGAAGTCTTTGTCTCTTTCGATGACGAGCATGTCCGCCTGGGACAGTTCAGTCCGGCCGCGACGGCGCGGGTACCGGAGCTGTCCATCGGCCTCGCGCTCGGCGGATCTGCCTCTGCGTCGGAGGAGGCCGACGCCTTGGTCCGGCGATTGGCCCGGCATGGTCTCTTGGAGTACCGCCTGGCCCGCTCGCTGGAGGGTGAGGACGAGGTCGTCATCGAGCCGCAAGTTCCGGACTACTGGCCGCGAACGGCCCAACTCGACGGGCGCGAGGTGCTGCTCCTCTCCAGGTTCGCTTATCTGCGGCGCCGTGCCGACCAGCTCGTTCTCGAATCCCCGCTCGCCCCTGCACTGTTCAGGATTTGCGATCCGAAGATAGGAACAATGTTGGCGAGCTTGTGCAGCCCGCAGCGCATGGAGCAGCTTTTGGACGATTTCTCGTGTCCGGAGCTGATCGGGCTGCTCGTCGATTCGCAGGTGCTTTTTGCGACAGACCCGGCCCGGGACGGCACATCCCGATCTGCTGAGGGAGACGAGCAGCTCGTCCTTTGGGACTTTCACGATCTGCTCTTCCATGCGCGCAGCACGGAGGGCCGGCACGCCAATCCCTTAGGCGGACGTTATCCCTACACAGGAGTCATTGCGCCGCTGCCAGCCGTCCGGCCCCGCTGGCCCGGGAGGAAGGTCGACTTGCGCAAGTCCTCGCGCCGCGATGCGGAGGCTGCGTCGCCGGCTGTGAAACTGCTGCATCAACGTCACTCAACCCGCAGCTTCGATCACCAGAGACCGATCGCGTTGGAAGAGCTCTCGCGGTTCCTGGACAGTACGGCGCGGGTGCAAGCGAAGTGGCGCAGCCCTGTCGACGATGGCAGCGGCGGTCCCGTGGTGGAATATGCCGCCCGGCCCTACCCGTCGGCCGGCGCCAGTTACGAACTCGAGCTCTACCTCGCGGTGCACCAGTGTGAAGGACTCGGGCGCGGGTTCTACCACTATGATGCCGCCCGACACGCGCTCGTTCCGATCGGCGTCCGCCCGCAGGACTTCGAGGCGATGTTGGTCGGAGCGGAGTTCGCCATGGGCGCACCTGCCCCGCCCCAGATCCTGATCACCATCGCGGCGCGTTTCGGTCGCGTTGCGTGGAAGTACAGCGCGGTCGCCTATCAGCTCATCCTCAAGGATGTCGGCGTATTGACACAAACGCTGTACCTTATGGCCACCGACATGGGGCTCGGCGGCTGTGCGATCGGCAGCGCCAACATCGACTTGTTCGCGAAGATGACCGGGATCGAATTCCACGTCGAGGGGGCCGTGGGTCAGTTTGCACTTGGTCGTGGAACGAGCACGGAAGCTGACGAGCACTGAAACCTCGCTGGGCGAGGTGTATCGAGGGTCGCACCATGCCCGTTCCTTGAAGCGCTCGGCAGAACGCTGCCGGTTGCCGGCGGCCGCGGGTGGACGGAGAGGCTCCTCGCTTTGAGTTGCTGGTTCAGGTTCCGATTTTCTCGGCCGTCCGGAGGGCCAGCGCCTGGATTGTCAGTGAAGGCCCCTCTCCGCCGCCCGATGAGGGAAAGACACTTGCGTCGGTGATCCACAGGTTGCGCCAGCGGTGGGAACGCAGATTTGGATCGACGACAGAGGCGGCTGGATCGGTGCCCATCCGGCATGTGCCGAAGACGTGGGTGCTGTTGAAGATGTCCCATGTCGTCGAACACTCGATTGTCTCGGTGGCGCCACAGGCCGCCAGAACCTCACGACACTTAGCAGACATGAACCGCAGCCGGGCGATATCGGATTGCCCCAGCCAGGATGTAATGCGGGCGAGAGGGATGCCGAATCGATCACGCTTCTTGTCGTCGAGGTCGACACGCGCGTTGCTGTTCGGCAGGCTCTCACCGATGGCGGCGATGGTCAGCGAGTGCCCCCACGTTCGGCGCAGCTCGCGGGCATGGTCGCGGCCCCAACCGGGCACTAGCTCGGAAGCGAAGGTCGACAATCCCATGGCTCCAGCATCGGCCGAAGCGTTGTAGATTCGGCAACCCCCGACGACTCCGGGGATTGCATCGGGCGCATTGAAGTCCCAGCAGATGGCATCGGCCGGGAGCCCGCGCCTCGCGTGCTGGGGCTCCGGATGCAGCGCCGTGAGAAGGGCAGCCGTTGTCTCCATGAAGTTCCGCCCGACTTCGCCGCTCTCATTGCCGAGGTGGCCGGAGGCGTGGAGGAGGCGAGGCGTTTCGATCGCACCGGCCGCCAACACCAGATGCGGAGGTGCGATCCGCTCCAAGGTGCCGCCGGCACGGCCGATCAGCACCGCGGCGACCCGGTCGTCAGGGCCGGCTTCGATTGTCACGACTGGCGAGTCGGGGTGGACTGTGCAACGACCCGTCTCGACCGCCGGCGCGATGAACGTAAGGTCGGCGCTGCCTTTATCACCCGGAATGCAGCCCATTTGGCATGCGCCGCAGTAGTTGCAGGGTGGGCGACCACGGTACGGCTTCGAGAGAGCGGCGCGGCTGTTTGCTTCCCACCCCAGCCCGAGCGTTTCCGCGCCTCTCCCGAGCGTGCAGGCACCATAGGACAGTGGATGAGCCGGCAGTGGGAAAGGGGTAGAGCGCCAGCGCGCCCCCTGACTGCGCGGACCGGCAACTCCTACGATCTCCTCAACGCGGGCATAATACGGCTCGAGTTCGGCGTAATCTGTCGGCCAGTCCGCGGCGACCCCGAAGCGGCTTTTCATGCGCATGGCCTCGGGATGGAGACGATGGGCCTCGCCGGTAAAATGCAGGGTGCTGCCACCCACCCCGCGGACGTGATGATACTGGCCCATCAATCTCCTGCCGCCTTCGACGTCGCGGCCTGAAACCCGATTTGTGGAGGCCAACAACGGCTCGTCCGTCGCTAGCATTTGACCGGCCGTCATCGTGACTTGGCCCGTGGCGCCCGGTTTCTCCGAAAGGTCGCGAAGCTCCCAGTCGGCTTCGCCCTGCCCATAGTCGGCCGCAGGATCGAAACGCGGTCCAGCCTCGAGGACCAGCACCGAAACGCCGCGTTGGCACAAGCCATAGGCCACCGCAGCGCCACCTGCACCGCTACCGACGACCACGACATCCCAATCCCGTTCTGTCATTGTGGCGGATCCTGAAAGTCGGGGAATCCACCGGGCTGAGGAGGCCCCGCATAGGGGAAGGCGGCGACGATCGTGGGGTGGGTGTAGTAGAGGGTGAACGCAACCTTCCGCAAAGTGTACACGATGGCATTGGCGCCCTCTGCACTGGACTTGAGCGCTGCCTGAAGCACCAATTCTTGCTGTGCAGGGTTGAGCTCGACAAAGCTCCCAGCTCGCTGGCTTCTTGCCCAGCCGTCGAGCCAAGCGACGCCCTTTGCCAAGCTTCGCTTCAGCTCCAAGCCGCCCATGGCCGCAATGCGGTGATCGAGCCCGAGTTGTAGGGCCCCGGGCAACTCGCCCGGCCTCCTGGTCCGGGCGAGCGCGTGTGAAAATTCACGCGTGGCCCGACACGGCCAAGTAGTCGATTGGATCTATTCCTCCTCGTCGGGGTTGCCCCGACCGCCGCGGTATCGACCGCCACCCTCATAGGGTGCCGGCCGGCGCCTGCCCTCTCCCTCGTAGCGGTTCTCGTAAGGGCCGCGACCTCCGTAGCCGCCTCCGTACCGTTCATCTCTGTCCGGGTCGCGCTCCCGATACCCTTCACGCCGATCCGGGCCGCGCTCGCCGTAATCTTCGCGTCCATACGGGCCGCGCTCCCCATCGGGGCCACGCCAGCCCCGAGAGGGTCCGCAGAAGTTGAGCCCGCGCTCCTGGCACACGCTCGGCGGGCCTGGGATGTAGCGGCCCCCGTACTCACATCGGTAGCCGCACATGGCTGCAGGCGTGGACCCCGACCCGACCCCAAGTGCCTCAGGCGGCAACTGATCGCGGCTGCTTGCGTCCCA
>JBJMPB010000167.1:0-3330 GCA_045803455.1 Gemmatimonadales bacterium
CCCAGCGGATCGGCACGCCCAGTTCTGCGGCAGCCTTCCGCAGCGCGACGGCGATCCGGTTCTGGGCCTGCGGGTCAAAGGAGACCCGGCTCTCCAGGTCGAGCGGCCACAAGTCGACTGCCCTGCCCTTCCGGTGCGGGCTATCCTGCGTCCGGGACCAGCCCCAAGCCACAGCCATTCGTTGGAGCCGACCGTCGCGCCGACCTGAGCCGATCACGAAGCGCAAGTTGGGATTGTCGGCCTTCGTCTTCCGCACCACGCGAGCGAGCACCGGGTGGAGGGTTCGGAGATTAGTCTCGTGGTTTCCCACCGGGTCCGGGTTCCAGGCACGGAACATTGCGAGTTGATCCCGCCCATACTCATCCTGCGCAGGAATCTTCGCATAGACGCCACATGGGCCGTTGAGGCGGTCTGGCGTCTTCAGAGGTCTTGATGGCGCGCCGCACGGTTCTGCGTGAACTCCGGCATACGGGACGAAGCTGACGAGCGTGACCGAGGAGGCGGAAGCAGAAAAATCGCAGGTATCGAAGCATGGCAGCCTGAACAGTCGCAGCGGGATGGTGCCAAAGAAAGGCAGAGCTGTGCAGCACCGACAGTCCCTGAAGCGCCAGGGAATCGTTGCTTGCCCGGCCCGACCTTGTCGCGTCTACCCTGCCGTCGCCCGCCTGGCCGAGATCGACAAGCCCGTGAGCCTGCACAGCCTACGCCGCAGCTATGTCGATTGTGCCCTCTGCCGCAGGGGCCTGTGCTCGCCCTTCTCATCGTAAGCCAGCCTCATGGGTGAGCCCTGGTTACACGCCACGTCTGCCGGACATACGCCGCGCCGATCGGCTCGCGATGTAAGCATCCACTGTCACCTCAGCCACACGGCTCATCAATGGAATTTCAGCCATCGCACGACCCGCCAGAACCTCCTTGGCGGTCACGAAGAACTCCTGCCAGGGCTCCTCATCCTCACAATGGCGCAGCAACAATGCGGTCCGAGCAAGCCGGTCACCCCACTTGGTGGCGTGCTCAGGCAACAGGCTCTCCCGCACGAGGGCAACGCGCTTTGCCCGGGCCATCCGCGTGCCCTCCAGCAACTGCTCGACTGTCGCGCCCTCCTCGAACCAGGAATTGAGAAAGTCGAACCTGTCGACCACCGCACGGCTCCGCGCCAGCAGCTCGGCGGGTGAACCAAGCGCGGCCGGATCAGCTTCGGCCTCGAGCATGGCCAGAAGGCGCTCGAGCGGCAGAGTCTCAGGCTGTAAGCCTTGCAGGTCCGCCGTCTCGACAAAGTCCAACAACGCAAACGGCGGCATTGTCCCGGACGCCAGGTTCACGGCGAGGGCGTGGGCTGCCGCAAGCCGCACATACTCCAAGCTGATGGGAAATACCTCCATCCCGCCCGCAACCTGATCCAAAAACTCCTCCATCTCGGCGCGGGTCAGCCCGTGGCGCGCCCAGGCGTCACGGACCCCTACCCCGGCTTTGACCAGCAAACATCCAATCGCCCTTTGACGACCTTCCCGGGCGAGAACGAAGATGCTCTGGGCTCCCGCTCCATCGATCCCGGAGGCCAGGGCATCATAGACCTGCGACTGGGGCCAGGACGCGCACTCCACGCCCGTGCGCCGACAGGCCTGAATCGCTCCATCCAGCCCAGAGCGATCGGTCTCGGGGAGCCAATTGCGAAGCACAATCAGGCGCCGGAGCATGCTGCCTGAAACAGCCCCCTGGCGGGCCGCGTGCGCGAGGGCGGAGGCCACCGCATGCCGCACCTCGGCCGAGGGGTCGAGCAGCCATCCCACAACGGCCTCTCGGGCGCTGGCCTCATCCGTCTGAAGCAGCGAGATGCCCATGCTGGTGCGGTGGTCGGCCGGGAGGGCCCCTGCCATCTCCAGCATCTGGGCGTGGAGCGCGAACGGGTCGCCGCCGACCCCCTCCACGAGATCCTTGAGGTATGCGTCGAAATCGCCGTCGCTCCGGCCCGCTCCTTGTTCCGGGCCGATTTGCTCGAACAGGTCCGCCATGAGGCGCTGGAGTTCGGCACCAGGGTCTAGCTTGGCGTTCGAAAACTGCATCAGGATCATCATGAGCAGGGTTGGCTCGACCCGGCCGGAGGTTCCCGCCTGCAGCAAGGCTCGCCGGACGGCGTCAGCCAGCTCTCGGGCCGATGCCCGTCCGTTCTCCAGGTCCATCCGGATGAATTCCAGTGCCTGGCCGATCATGTAGACGTAGGCGGCGACCAACTGCTGATTGGGCTTGGCCTTGCGCCCTTCGGTCACAAGCATCTCGATCAAATCGAGGACGGCCTCTGGCTGTGCTTCCAGGACCTGCGATGCGGCCCAACTGTTCACCCCCGGGTGGCCCGTGGCGACATCAACAGCGACGAGTTTGCCGAGGCGGGCGAGTGTGGTGCGGTCTGTCATGGAATCGCTCGGCCGGGTTGGTGTCCTGTTCAGGGGATTTTAGCCCGATCACGAGCGGTTGGCACTCTGATCAGTACTGTCAAGTTGAACCCCTAATGGTAAAGCTGGCACGAGGGGAGCCGTTAGGTCGGTCTAAGCGATTATATAAGGGCAGCACCGGTGGCATCGCACCAAGGGGCGAAGGCTTGATCACGCGCAGCCCAGTACTCATTGGCAGACAGGCAATGACGGCGGAGCTGGAAATGGTTGGGGATCGGGCTATGGGTTGAGAGCAACTGCTGGGCCTGCCGAGATGATTTGAACCGCCTCATGTGGCGCTCCCGCTGTCGGGTGGGCTGGTGCGAGACCTCACAGCGGCTGTTCAAGGATCGGCTCTGGCGATGCTCAACACCCTCCAGGATCTCGTCAGATCCCGGGTGGTTTGCTGTCCCGCAGGGTTCGCAGGCTGCTGGTTACACAACCAATCGCCGACAGGGTTGCCGCCAACCAGAGGATGCCGGCTGTCGGATTGTCGGAAATGAGGCCGAACAGAACCGCCACGAGCGCGGCGCCCAAGGATTGCCCCAGCAGCCGGGCGGACGATTGCATCCCGCTCGCCCCACCGCTGCGCTCGCGCGGGGCACTGCTGATGATGGCCTTGTTGTTGGGCGATTGAAACAGACCAAATCCCAATCCACAGACGGTGAGCCGCCACACGATGTCAGCCGTCGACGGCACAGGCGGGAGCACCGCCAGGAGAGCCAAGCCGGTGGCGAGGATCACCAGCCCGATCCCGCCCAGCAGGCCGGGCGAGTAGCGGTCCGCCAGTCGGCCTGCGATCGGTGCTGCGACCGCCACGGCCAGCGGCCATGGAGTCATCAGAAGGCCGGTCTCCGCCACTGATCGGCCGAGCACATCATGCAGGTAGAAGGGCAGCGAC
>JBJMPB010000215.1:0-6655 GCA_045803455.1 Gemmatimonadales bacterium
CTCAGCAGTGATCTGTTCGCCCGGTTGACCAGCGGAAGTCGCGGCTCGGACACCATAGCCATACGGGTCCGGCTCCCAGTGTTTCTGGGATCCATCGAGGTCACCGCGAAGTACCCGGCGTATTTGGGACTGGAAAACGAAACGGTGCCAACCGGCGGAGACACGTTGATCCTGCCCGCGGGCACCAGGCTGGAAACGAAGGGGGAGGTCACCGCGCCTCTTGCCCGGGCAATCTGGAAAAATGGCAGCGCTGCCGAGTCGTTGCAGGTGAAGGGCAACCGGTTTTCCGGCAGCTTCACGCCGGTTCGCTCCGGAGCGTACCAGTTGGGATTGATCACCCGGAGCGGCACCGCGGTCGCCGGCGATTCGGTCCTGTTGCCTATACGCCTGATGGTGGATAGTGCCCCCGCGGTCAGCATACCCGTCCCGGGAACCGACACACTGGCTCCCTTGAGCCTCAAGCTTCCCCTGGTGCTCGATGTTCGCGACGATCACCGGGTTTCCGCTGTTACGGTGGAGAGTCGCCGAATCAGCCGGTTTGGCGTGGCAGACTCCACCCGCCGCGAAAGCATTCCTCTTCCGAACGAGAGCACCGACCGAGCTATTCTCAGCTATACCCTCGATCTCAATCGTCGAGGACTTCTTCCGGGCGATACCGTGCGGTACCGGGCCAGTGCAATTGATAATGCTCCACGGGCTCACGTCGGACGGTCGCGTGAATTTATCCTGCGACTGCCCACCATGAGTGAGGTGAGAGCAGCCGAGCGGCAGGCCAGTCAGTCCGTCGCCAGTCAACTCGATTCCGTTCTCGAGTCGAGCCGTAGGGTGGAACGGCAAACCGATGATTTGGCACAGGAGCGGCTCCGGCCTACCGGCCAGGGAGAGAGAAACCGGGAGGCGCTGACGTACGAGGAGTCCCAGCGGGCTCAGGGGGTCGCCCGATCGCAGGAAGACCTGGTTCGGAGCGCCGAGAGTCTCAAGCAGTCGCTCGAGGCGCTGCAGCGGAGTGCCGAGGCCGCCGGCCTCAACGATTCGAGCTGGCAACGCCAGCTCGCCGAGATAAGGGAGCAGCTGGAGCGGGCGATTTCTCCGGAGCTGCGAGAAAAGCTCGCGGCGCTGCAGCAGGCCCTCAAGGATCTGGACGCAGAGCGTACCAAAGATGCACTGGAGCAGCTGACTGAGGTGCAGCGGCAGTTGCGTGAGGCGCTGGAGCGGAGCCGGGAGCTGTTTCGCCGGGCAGCGCTGGAAGGAGACCTCGCAAATCTGGCGCAGGAGTCCAAAGACCTGGCGCAGGAACAGCACCAGTGGAACCAGCAAACCGCCTCCGGGGACAGTACTCGGTCAGCTCAAACCGAGCAGCAGCTGGCCCGGCGCACCGACTCGCTCACCGCCGCACTCAAACGGATGGCCACTCAGACTGCCGAAGCAACCCCACCAGAGAGCCTGCACGCCTCGGCCGACCAGGCGCGAATGGCGGCGGAGCAGATGCGCCGAGCCGCTGGGGCCATGCACCAGGGCCAGCGTCCGGAGGCGCGAAAACGGGGTGAATCGGCATCCCGCTCGCTGGATCCTTTGGTCGGCCAGCTCCAGCGGCAGCGGCAGCAAATGCAGCAGCAGTGGCGGAAGGAAGTCTCCGAGAGCATGGACCAGGCTCTGGCCGAAACTAGCCGACTGGCCGAGCGCGAGCTCAGCGTTCAGGAGGATCTCAAGCGGGGTGAGCCGGATGCGGCGACTCGGGCCGAGCAGGCTGCCATAGAAGAGGGAGTGAAGAAGATTCTCGAGCAGATGAAGCAGGCTGGGGGAAAGAACGCGCTGGTCTCACCCCAGATCGCCGCGGCGCTCGGCGCTGCCCAGCTGCAAATGAAGGGAGCCCGTGAAGCCATCTCCTCGGCAGCCCCGAACACGCGGGAGGCCTCGGAGCAGGCCGGCAACGCAGTGGACGATCTCAACGCCGCTGCTCATCAGCTGCTTCGGGCTCGGGAGGATGTCTCCGGCGCACAGTCGGGCTCAGGTCTCGCCGAAGCTTTGGAGCGCATGGCTCAACTAGCTCAGCAACAGGGCGGCCTGGGCAAGGAGGGTGCAGGATTGCTGCCGATGGTCGGCCGCGGTGGGATGCAGGAACAGCTGCAGCGGCTGGCTGCCAGGCAGCGCGCCCTGGCTCAGGAACTGGAAAGAATTCGCGGAGAAGGCGACATCGCTGGAGCGGGGCAGATGGCGGATGAAGCCAAGGATTTGTCCCGGCGTTTGGAGGCCGGCCGGCTCGACCGGCAGATGGTCGACCGCCAGGAGAGACTGTTCCGCCGTATGCTCGATGCCGGCCGCACGCTGCAAGGCCGGGAAGAAGATCAACAGAAAGAGCGGCAGAGCACCACGGCAACGGACGACAGTGTTCACCTGCCGCCTGCCTTGCAGGCCCGACTGATGGGCGACGATCAGCGGCTCCGGGTTCCCTCCTGGGAGGAGCTGCAGGAGCTGTCGCCGGAGGAGCGGCGACTGGTGGTAGATTACTTCCGCCGCCTGGCCCAGCCGTCCCCGAGGTAATCGATGCGTCTTCCGGTACTCTTCCTCATCGCAGCCGCTGTCCTTGCGCCCGGGCGGGTTGTAGGTCAACAGCCCGCGGGGCTGAACCGTGCGCTCGACCTTGAGCGCCGGGGAGACTATTCGGCGGCGGTTCAGGCCTATCGGACAGTCTTGCGCGGCTCGCCGGCGGAGATATCCGCCTTGCTTGGGCTGGAGCGCTCGCTGCTGCCGCTTAATCGGAGCGGGGAGATCATCCCTTCCGTTCGAAGCGCCCTCACCGCGGCTCCGCGGAATCCGGCGATCTACGGCATTGCACTCCGTGCCTGGGCCGCTGCCGGGCAGCCCGACTCGGTACGCAAGACGGCCGAGCAGTGGGCCCAACTGGTGCCGGGTGATGAGTCTCCCTATCGCGAGTGGGGCGCGGCGGAGCTGGGGCGACAGAACCGGGCTGGGGCTCAGGCTGCTTACCTGAGAGGCCGGGCCCGGTCGGGCCAACCGGACGCGCTGGCAGCAGAGCTGGCGCAGGTGGCACTCGCAAATGGCGACTACCCAGCCGCACTGCGGGAATGGCTGCTGGCGATACGCAAGTTTCCCGGCTACCGGGGGGCCGCGGTCTCGAGCCTGAGCCAGGCGCCGGAGCGACTGCGCCCCGAGCTGCTGGGCTTTTTGGGCTCGCAATCGGATCTGGCTGCCAATCGGCTGGAAGCGGAGCTACGCGCCCGCTGGGGCGATTCTTCCGGAGCGCTCCGAGTCATTCTCAGCGCACTTCCGGAAGACCGGGTTCAGGCCATAGCAGCCCTGCGCGGACTCCTGGATCAGCTCCGGCCCGATCAGACACCCACGGGAAAGCAGACGCAGGGGCGAATCCTCGAAGCGCTGGCTGAGCGCTCTCCACCGGCACAGGCTTCGCGACTTCGCCTGGAAGCCGCTCAGGCCTACTCGGCTGGGGGCGACCGGAGCGCGGCGCGGCGGATGCTGGGCGGCTTGGCCGATGATCGGGCGGTCCCGTCAGCCATCGCCTCTGACGCTGGCGCAACTCTGGTGGATGTGCTGATCAGCGAAGGCAAGCTGGCCGATGCCGATCGGCGTCTGCGGGAGCTCAGGCCCCAGCTGAGCTCTGACGAGTTTGACAGCCTTCGCCGCAAGCTCGTGTCCGCGTGGATCAAGGCTGGTGAACTGGCCCGGGCCGACTCCACCATCGCCGCAGACAGCAGCGTTGAGGGGCTGGCCCTGAGTGGGCGGGTGCACTTGTATCAGGGCGACATCAAGGGCGCGGTCGAGCGGTTCAGGGCCGCGGGGCCGTATACCAGCGATCGGGTGGAGGCTACCGGGCGAACCACGCTGCTCGCTTTGCTGCAGACCTTCGAAACCGACAGCAGTCCCAAACTGGGGCATGCGCTGCTGCTGCTGGAACAGGGCGACACCGCCCAGGCGAGCAGCGCGTTGGAACAGCAGGCCTCTACACTGCCGCCGCAACATGGTGGAGCCGAGTTGAACCTGCTGGCCGGGCGGCTGCTGCTCTCCAGTGGCCGCTCTATCGATGCTGAGCGGCTGTTCCGGGCCGCAGCTGCGCCAGAGGCGCCGGGAACAGCGCCCGCTGCGGAGCTGGCGCTCGCCGAGCTGCTTATTGGCAGCGGGAGAGCAAGCGAGGCGGTGAGCCTGCTCGAGCACCTGATTCTCACCTATCCCCAGAGCGCTCTGGTGCCTCAGGCTCGTCGTCGGCTGGACGAAGCCAAGGGAGCGGTGCCCCGCACATGAAGCGGCGGGAGTTCGTCGTCCGAACCTGCGCTGGGTTGGCAGCCCTTCATCCAGTGCTGCCTGCTCGCCTTTTCGCCAACCGCGGCTCCGCGCCATGGCTGCTGGTTCCCATGGACGATGCGCAGGCGGATCATCTCAAGGCCTACGGCCTGGCATATCGCGCCCTCAAGCGGGGGGCCAAGGCTGAGTGGTTTCTCAATTTCCGAAACGGGTCCTTCCTCCTGCCGGGTGATGCCGCCACGGCCAGGGACGCGGCATTGGCAGGGGTGACGGTGGAGCCGATCGATGACGCCAAGTTGGCGGAAACGCGCGGCATCCTCCAGGGCGGGAACATGGATGCGGTTCCCCTGGAGAAGCCGCCGAAGGTCGCCGTCTATGCCCCACCTAATGCGCCGCCCTGGGACGACGCGGTCACCATGGCGTTGAATTATGCCGGGATCGATTTCGAGAAGATCTGGGATGGGGAGGTGCTGGACCAGAAGCTGAAGGACTACGATTGGCTTCATCTCCACCATGAGGATTTCACCGGCCAGTATTCCAAGTTCTTCCTGAACTATGCCGGAGCACCCTGGCTGGTGGAGATGGTGGAGCGCAACCGCGCCATGGCGCAGGCGCAGGGATTCGTTTCGGTACCGGCCGAAAAGCAGGCGGTGGCTGTCGGGATCGCCAACTTCGTGGAGCGCGGCGGCTTCCTGTTTGCGATGTGTACGGCCACGGAGACGCTCGACCTGGCGCTGGCAGCGGACAAGGTGGACATTGCCGCTTCCTACGCCGACGGCACCCCGATGGACCCCAACGCCAGCACCAAGATGAACTGGAAGCGCGCGCTCGCCTTTCAGAACGCCGAGCTGGAGCTGAGTCCGACCATTGCCGTGTACTCCGACATCGACGGGCACCAGGTCAACTCGCCGGACCATCGCCAGCCGCTGGGATCTTTTACCCTGTTCAACTTCAGCGCCAAGATCGATCCCGTGGCCACCATGCTGGTGCAGAGCCACCGGCAGGTTATTCCCGACTTCTACGGTCTCACCACCTCATTTTCTCGAAGGACACTGAAGCCCAGCGTCACGGTCCTCGGTGAGGAGCCCGGCGCGCCCTGGGTCAAATACATTCATGGCGAACACGGCCAGGGTACCTGGACGTTCTTCGGGGGCCACGATCCGGAGGACCCCCAGCATCAAATCGGCGATGTGCCCACCGATCTCTCCCTGCATCCCCACTCGCCGGGATACCGCCTCATATTAAACAACGTGCTCTTTCCTGCTGCTAAGAAAAAGGAACTCAAGACCTGATGCCCGTCGGATCCCGATGTCACCCCGAGGGAGCGAAGCGACCGAGGGGACCGGAACCTGATTTGAGGTTAGGTCCCCTCGCTGCGCTCGGGGTGACGTTATGAGCGAGAGGATCGCTCCTGGAATCCGGGCTTATCTGGCAAGCGAAATCTCCGCCGCCGCCGGCCGTGAAGTGTCATTCATCGCGACGGTGGACCGGGATGGTGTGATCACCGGTGCCCGGGTGGTGGCGCGGGGCACGGTGGAGATGGTGCTTGCGCTTCCCGCAGGCGCCCGCCGGGGCGAGCTGCTGCTCCACAATCATCCCAGCGGCAGACTCGATCCCTCGGTGGCGGACCTCAACGTGGCGGCCCACCTGCACGATGCGGGGGTCGGCTTCGGCATCCTGAACAACGAGGCTACCGAGCTCTACGTAGTGGTCGAGGTGCCGCGAGAGCGGCCGGTGGTTCGGATTGACGCCTATGACGTGGTCGAGGCGCTGAGCGAGAACGGGCCGGTGGCCGCGCAGCTCAGCCGCTACGAAGACCGGCAAAGCCAGCGGGACATGGCCGCCTACATCGCGGACTGTTATAACGACGGCGGGGTGCAGCTGCTGGAAGCGGGCACCGGAGTGGGGAAGTCGTTCGCTTATCTGGTGCCGGCGCTGGCCTGGGCCCGGGCCAACGGCGAGCGCACCGTGGTGAGCACCAACACGATCAACCTGCAGGAGCAGCTGGTAGGCAAGGATCTTCCGCTGCTTCGTCGCGCGCTTTCCGAGGACGGGTACTCTCCAACCTTCGCGCTGCTCAAGGGTTGGCGGAATTATCTCTGCCTGGCGCGGATGCATCAGGCCGTCTCCGGTCAGCGCACCTTGCTCGAGCAGGACAAGCTGGACGAGCTGCTCGGCATTGCCGAATGGGCCGGGCACACCGCTGATGGCACGCTCAGTGATCTACCGGTCACCCCGACCGCAGAGGTCTGGGACGAGGTGAGCGCAGAGCCGGATCTCTGCACCCGCCTCAAGTGTCCCCATTTCGATCGCTGCTTCCTCTTCCGGGCTCGGCGCCGCGCGGCAGAAGCCGACGTGGTGGTGGTAAACCACCATC
>JBJMPB010000219.1:0-8002 GCA_045803455.1 Gemmatimonadales bacterium
CGGTCCACGGCCTGACGCATCTCATCGATCAGCCGCAGTCGCTCCGCGGCGGGATCGGCCGCAGGTGTGGGTGACGAGCTCCGCGCCTCCGCCGCGAGCTCGGTTCGGCTGGTTCGCGGCTGCGGCAGAACGGTGACCTGCACTTTCCCCGTCTTGCCGTCTACCCTGGCACTCATGTCTGAGCTGCCGGCTGCCAGAGCCACTACCACTCCGGAGGAATCCACCGACGCCACGTCCGGGTTGCTGCTGGCCCAGACTACCGCGTGGCCGCTCAATTCCACTCCGCGCTGATCGCGCGGGGCTGCTCGCAGATCCAGAGTATCTCCCACCTTGAGCGGGCGGGCGCCGCTGACATCGACGGACGCCACCTGCGCCGGAGCCACGGATACCGATGAGATTGCCGATTCCTCGCCGCTTCGGGCAATGATGAGCGTACCACCGGCTGCGCGAGCACGAATGAGCCCCGAGTTCTGATCGACCGAGGCGACCGACGGATCACTGGAGCTCCAGGTTGCCCTCACGCCGGGGATCGATTTGCCGCTCTCATCCTGGCCGGTGAGCGCCAGCGTCAACGTGTCGCCCACCCGGAGAGGAGCGGGAGATGCGATCGAGAGCGAGGCGAGCTGCGGCAACACCGGGGTGCGCGGAGCCGGACGCACCACGATTCCGGCGCTGTCCCGCCAAGCGCCGGCCGCAGCAATGACCTGAGCCCGGCCGCGGGCCACAGCCTGCACTACCCCGGCGGAGTCCACGGTCACCACCGTGGTGTCGGTCGAGCTCCAAGAGATCCGCTCGGGGCCCACCATCTTGCCGCTGGCATCGCGCGATTCGGCGACCAGGGCGCTCGACATCCCAACCACGAGCGGACGGGACGGCCGCTGTGTGATCGTGACCGAGACCGGGGCACCGGTGTCCACCACCGCTGAATCCGTCGGCTTACTGGCGGAGGTCACGACATACCCGGCCGAGCCGAAGCTGGGATCGTCGGTACTCACCGATGAGTCTCGTAGAGCGACAGCGGTTTCCGGCATGGTGGGCTGATCTGCCTGACGGCGTCCCCCAACCAGCCAGAAGCCGCCTGCCACCAGGAACGCGCCCCCGGCAGCCACCAGCCATCCCGGCCGACGCCGCGAACGTCTGGGCTCCGGACTACGCGGTTCCGGCGGCAGCTCCCACGGAATCGGATCGGGCCGAGAACGGGTAACGATCGGCTCGGGAGCCCGCTCCAGGACGTTCACGCTGATGGAGGAGCTGACGCCTTCGCACACTGCCGTGAGCATGATGTGACCGGGATTCCGGGTGATCACCCAGCCTCCCGCGGTCACCACCGCGGTGTTCACATCGCTGACGCTCCAGGCCACGCTCCTGTCGGTGAGCGCGCCGGCCCACCGGTCGAGTGGCGTGGCCGTGAGTGCAAAGGAATCGCCCGCCACCACCGAATCCGGCGCCGCAGAGATATGCACCGCCGCCACCCGCGGAGGAAGCACGGTGACTCCGACATTGGCCCGAGCCTCATCGAGCTCGGCGACGACGCGGGCGGAACCGGCGGACCGCGCCACCAGAAGGCCGTCGAGGCTGACGGTTGCCACGGTGTCATCCTCGGATCGCCAAGTAACCGGCCGGCTGACCGGCCGTCCCCGCTTGTCGCGCGGGTTTGCCTCCAGCCGGATCTCGTCGCCTACGGTGATCGCCTTTTCCACCGCCTTTACCACGATGGAATCCGCCCGGGGCGGCGCCACGGTAACCCGGAGCCGGCCCTCCTGACCGTCGCAGACGGCACGAATGAGGGCGGTGCCGGAAGTGACGGCCGTTGCCACTGCCTTTGTGGCGTTGACCCGGAGCACGCCGGGTGAGTCGCTGCTCCACTGCACCGGACTGGTAGGCAGACGAGCCGCCTGGCCATCATGCACCCGCGCCACGAGCAGGAAGCTGTCACCCACCTCGAGCCCGGCGGGAGGGGGAAGAATGCTGACGGCGCGCATCATTCCCGGTGGAGTGGCCTGGAGCACCGCCGAGGACTTGCCGCCCACGCGTGAGCCGTTGCCCGACACGAACGTGGTGCGCGACCCTGCCATGGCAAACCGGCTCAGCTCGGCGCGCGCCAGGTCGTCGTCGGGCAGCGCGGCGGCGCCCAGCGCCGTGAGCGCCTGTGTCATGCTGGGAAAGCGCTCCTCCGGATTCTTGGCCAGCATCCGCAGAATCGCGCTCTCCACCTCAGGCGGACACTCCCCATGCTCGTGCAGAGGCCGGGGTGGCTGCTCCACGTGCGCCTGAATGACGGAATAGGTGGATCCGGTGAACGGTGGGACGCCGGTGATCATCTCATACGCCACTACACCCAGCGAGTACTGGTCCGAGGCGCCGGAAACTTCACCGCCGGCGCACTGCTCTGGGCTCATGTAGGCCGGAGTCCCTACCATGAAGCCGGTGTGGGTGTGGCTCGGCCCCTCCGCCGCCTTGGCGATGCCGAAGTCGGTGACCACGGCGTTGCCATCCTCGTCAATCAGGATGTTCGCCGGCTTGATGTCTCGATGCACCACCTTGAAGCGGTGAGCGTAAGCCAGAGCCGAGCCGACATGGTAGAGGATCGACCGCGCGGTGGCGAGTGGCAGCCTGCCCGCATCCTTGAGCACCTGCTCCAGCGAGCGTCCCTGGATGCAGCGCATGACGAAGAAGTGAAGACCTTCGGCGGCCCGCACCGAGTACACTGAGACGATATTGGGATGGTTGAGATGGGCGATGGTGATCGCTTCACGGCGGAAGCGGTCGATCATGCCGTCGCCCATCAACATCCCGGGCGACATCACCTTGATGGCGACGTCACGATGCAGCGACAGCTCGTGCGCCAGGAATACCGCGGCCATCCCACCCCGTCCCAGCTCGTGGCCGATCTCGAACTCGCCGAGCGTGGCGCGCCGGAGCCGGGCGATTACTTCAGCCCAGGGGGAATCGTCATCGGTCAGCTCGCCGGAAATTGAATGAGAGTCAGGGCGGGGAATGCCTGGAGTGCCGCACTTGGGGCAGGTCTCGTCGCTCTGCAGCAGGAACTCGCCACAGCTCGCGCACCACAAAAGCTCCGCTCCGCACTGGGCGCAGAAGCGGTCATCAGGCCCGAGCAGGCCAGTGCACTGAAGGCAAGTAATAGGCGTGGTCATGCTGCCGCCGGGAGACATCCCGTAGGGGAGAATCGCTGAAATCTGAAGTCCGGCCGGTAAGAGCGCAATTAGGCCTCTGGTATAGGTCCAGCGCAGATGCCGGGCAGCGGTATTTCCCGCTGCCCGAAACCGGTGAAACGCTGCCAGGTACCGATCTGAAAACTAATGGCTCCAGCCGAACTGGTCTACGTAACTCTATGTCAGGCATTTACATCTGTGAGGCGGATCACGTCACCTATCGCCCTGTGTTCTGGTGAGCCAGATTGGTGACGTCCGACCAGGAGGAATGTGACGGCAATGGCCAATCAGCCTGCAAACCGGCAGCAGCCGGAGTCGCTCCGACTCCGCTCGATCATGCCCAGCTTTACCGTCAACGACATCGACCGCAGCGTCCAGTGGTACTGCCAGGGACTCGGTTTTCATCTGGCCGAGCGCTGGGAGGATGGCGGAAAGCTCAAGGGAGTCACGCTCAAGGCGGGCGCCTGCGAGCTCGGGCTTTCCCAGGACGATTTCAGCCGCGGACGCGACCGGCTCAAGGGAGCCGGCTTTCGGATCTGGTGCGAGACCACCCAGGACGTCGATGCGATCGCCAAACGGCTGCGGAAACTCGGCGGGACCATCTCGGCGGGACCATCACGGAGGAGCCGGGGAACCACCATGACAGCTACAGCTTCACGGCCCAGGATCCGGACGGGTTCAAGCTGACGATAATTCGGGCGAAAAGCTGAGCTTCTGACCCAGCACTTCCATCGCAGCGTTGCGACCATTGATCCCGATGACGCTGCCGCCGGGATAGGTGCCTGCTCCGCAGAGGAAAACGCCGGTCATCGGCGTGCTGGGCTTCGGACGTCGGTCCCACATGTAGTCCGGCAGACACTCGCCCTGGAAAATGTGCCCTCCAGTCAGCCCGGTCCGCCGCTCGATGTCCGGCGGACCCATCACCTCCAGCTGCACCACGGCCTCCGGAATGTTACTGCAGAACCGGCCGATCGATTCCAGCGCCACCCGGGCGACTTCCTCCCGCCGGGTGTCCCAGCTTCCGGTGCTGAACCGGTAGGGTACCGGCTGGGCAAAGATGCTCATGATGTGTTTGCCCTCGGGCGTTACGCTCGAATCATGCGAGCTCTGGAAGTACAACTCGGTCCAGAGCCGGGGAGGCAGGTCGCCGGCCTGAGCGGACTGATAGTGCGCCCGCCATTCAGACTTGCTGAGCGGGGTGTTGACCTGCCCGAGATGATGCGGCTCCATCGTGCCCGGCCGGGCCTGAAAGTTCGGTAGCTCGCGGAGGACCACGGTAATCTTGACCGTGCAGCCGGTCATCGGAATACGCTCCACCTGCTCTCGCCATTCCTCATCCGCTCCATCACCCAGCAACCGGAGCGTGGTGCGCGGGTCCGCATTGGAGATCACGACCGGAGCCCGCAGCCGCTCTCCACCCTCCAGCTCGACTCCTTCGCCCGGCACAATCCGGCTCACCGGTGCTTCGGTCGTTACCTGGACACCGGCCTCCCGGGCGACATCTGCCAGGATAAAAGAAACCCGGCCCATTCCTCCCTTGATGTAGCCCCACATGCCGGGAATCCCGCCCATGCGGCCCGAGGCATGATGGAAGTGGATCGAGGCCGTTCCGGGCTCGTGCGGACTGGCATTGGTGCCGATCACGCCCTGCCCCAAGAGCGACAGCTGCAGCCGCTCATCGCCGAGGTAGCGCTCGACGAATTCCACCATGGACCACTCGAAGAGGAGCCCGATGGCCTCCGCGTCGTGGCCCAAGCGAGATTCTATTTCCTCGCGGCTGGGCGCGGGCCCGATCCACAGGTCGGCCGGACCCGGAGGACGAAGGCAGTCGCGCACCCGCGCCTTGAGCGCGGACATCGCCCGCCAACCGGGGAGATCTCCTGGGGCAAAGCGGCGGATTTCCGCCTCGAGCCGCTCATCGTCTCCCCAGAGCTGCACGCTGCTGCCGTCCTCGAAGGGAACGAAGAGGCCGGGCATGGCCGGGTGCCACTCGAGCCCGCGGCGGACCAGGTCGAGCTCTTCGATCACCAGCGGGTGGAGCAATCCGCAGACATAGGCGCAGGGCGACACCCGATACCCGGGCCAGGTCTCCTCCAGGGTGCACGCGCCACCGATCCGGTTGCGGCTCTCCAGCACCAGCACCTGAAGACCGGCGCGGGCCAGGTACGCGGCGCAGGTCAGACCGTTATGGCCGGCGCCGACTACGATGGCATCCCAGCTTCTGGCGGCCAGCTGCTTGATCGAGGCGGACGGCTGCGAGATGAGCTTAGAACCCGGTGATGACGGCAACCCGCACGGAGCGGGGCGAGCCCGGGCTGATGTTGTCGTTGCTGTTGGCGGTAGCGTAGTACTGCTGGTCGAACAGGTTCTCGAGGTTCATCTGGATCCGGAGGTGGCGGCTCATGCTGTAGTAAGCCGCCGCGTCGAACCGGGTGAAGCTGGGCAGCGTCACCGCGTCGTCGATGGCCGCGTACATGTCATCCTGGTACACCACACCCAGCCCGAGACCGAAGGCAGGCGTAGCCTGGTATCGGTTCCAGAGGGACACGGTGTTCCGGGGCACCAGGGGAACCCTGGCTCCTTCCGCTGCCGCCGCAGTGCGGCTGGTGACCTTCGCATCCTGATTGGCATACCCGCCGATGATCTGCCACTGCGGGCTGACCCCGCCGGTCAGGCTGAACTCGAATCCCTTGGTGCGCTGGCTTCCGGTCTGAACCGTATGGGTCGGATCGACTGGGTCCGGCGCCGTCGTGTTGGTCCGGTCCAGACGATACACCGCGCTCGAGAGCGAAAGCCGGTCGAACACGTCCCACTTGGCACCGATCTCGTAGTTCCTGAACTTCTCCGGTTCCAGGGTCGCGCTGGTCACCGTCATCGAGGAGAACTGGTCACCCGAGCTGGGCAGAGCGGACACGCTGTAGCTGGAGTACAGGGTGACGCTCTCCACCGGCTTGAACAGCAGGGCGGCCCGGGGCGATATGAGATCGTCGGTGCGGCTCAGCGCGTCATTGGTGCGGTGGTTGAAGAAGTCCACGTCGAAGTGCTCGTAGCGCGCACCCACGATCGCCTGCCACTGCTCCGACAGCACCACCTGGCTCTGGCCGTAGAACGACAGCGACGTGGCCGTGGAGTGATTGTCGGCGTCGGTTGCGCTTTGACGAAAAGTCACCGGCACCGCGATGGTCGGGTTGGCCACCGGGGCGGTGATCACCGTGGCCGAATCGTTGAAGTAGCCGGTGTTCCGGAAGTTGTCAGTGATCTGCCGCCCGATGGAGAAGCCGCCCAGCAGCGTCTGGCTGATCCGCCCGGTCACCAGGTGATAGCTCACCTCCGATTCGTTGAACAGATTGCGCCGCTTGGTCGCGTTGTTGTAGGCAGAAATATTGACGTCGGTTCCTGCCGGGTTCACCGCGCCGGGAAACACGTTCTGGTAGATCTTGTCGTAGTCGGCAAAAAGGCTTCGGTTCCGGAGAGTGACCAGGCCGCGGGTGGTATGCTCGATGCTGGCCGTTCCGATGTTGACCAGAGCGTCGGCGTAGCTGGCCGAGGGGTCGCCGAAGAAGGTGCGCGGCGTCGTGGTCGAGAGCGGCGCCCCGGCAAAGGACGGAATCCCCCGGTCGGCGGTCCGATTGTCCTTGAAGTGCTCGTAGCTCGCCAACACCCGGGTCTGGGACGAGAGCTGGATGGTAGCGGTGGGATTGATACCGTAGCGCTCGATGTTGACCTCATCGCGATAGAGGTCGGAGTTCTCGTAGACCCCATTCAGCCGGAGCGCAACTCCCTCCGTAATCCCCTGCCCCACGTCCAGAGCGGTGCGCCGGTTTCCGTAGGACCCGCCCTGCAACGACAGCTCGCGAACCGGCGTCCAGTCCGCCACCTTGGTCACCCGGTTGAGCACCCCGCCTCCAACCCCGCGGCCGAAGATCAGCGCGTTGGCGCCCTTCAGCGCTTCGATCCGCTCGACATTATACAGATCGCGGAAGTACTGGACATCATCCCGCATTCCGTTGACGAAGAACCCCGCCGTGGTGTTGTTCCCCCGGATCGTGGCCTGATCGCGGTTGCCCTCCCCCTGCGCCATGGTGATGCCGGGGATGTACCGGGTCACCTCTCCCATGCTCTCCATCCGCTGGTCGGCGATGACATTCCGGGTGACAACAGTAACCGACTGAGGTACGTCGCGAAGCGGCGTGCGGGTCTTGGTAGCGGTGCTGGTCTGCGGGGTGAAGTAGGCCGGCCGGGCCGCACCCTTTACCTCTAACGTGGGAAGAGTGAGCGGGGTGGTGTCCCGCGGGGCGGTCCTGGAAGAATCTCCCTGAGCCCAAGCGATCGAAGGCAATCCAGACAGGAGGAGGATGAGGGCGAGGTGCCTCGGCACAGTGGTCCTGTAGTGAGAATGGTTCTCAAGAAGTCTTCAAATCGCGCTTCATCCTACAAGCCAAATGCGACAGGGTCAATAGGAATTGATCCGGACCATCACCCGCCCTGTCAGTTGTAACAGTAGGCCGGGCCATCCGTCCGGTGGCACCTTGGAGGGTCCTATCCCCGACAAGCGCCTGCCCCGGAGGAACACCTGGCATCCGATCTGAGACCTGGAAGCTGCGCTTGCGGGATGCAGAGCGTGTTCATGCACCTGCAGCGCGGAATCGTGCTGGGGTCATTGCTGCTTCTCGGCTGCCGCAGCGCAGCACCGTACGAACAGGAGTTGACGGCTCCTCGGACTTATTCCAGCCAATATCGGTGCGGCGCAAAGGAGTCGGACGAGCTGATCCTGACGCTACTCCCGAATCACGTCTTTTCACTGCAACAGGTCGACCGGGATCAGGCCT
>JBJMPB010000256.1:0-2987 GCA_045803455.1 Gemmatimonadales bacterium
GTTCACCTTGATAGGAGTACGGGAAGGGCGGGTCGGAGATCCCAAGTCTGGCCCCGGAGACCGCCGTCAAATTCTACTTCTAGCAGTGGGCCGTTCAACTCTTCAAACCGAACCAGCCGGACGTCAAGAGTAGACAAGCGCGAGGGTTGGGCCTGCGGGCCGCGCACCAGGATCCGGGTAATTCGCCGAACTTCTGCCGGATGAGCAAATATGGCGGGCCGCCTTCTGCGGTAGCGTCCGAGCCAGGAAGTTACTGCTCGGTCCGGCGGCATGATGAAGACGTCGGTAGCCAGGGAGTCCTCCGGCTGGCGCAGAAGGACGTAGTAGGTCGCCGGCCGCGTCTCCGGGACCACATCGAGGCGGAATGGGACCCTCAAATCGGAGGTGCTTCCGGCGAGGAAATGAAGGCCGATGCCAAAGGGGCTCGCCCCCGTCTTACGCCAGGCTGCAGCCCGGCGAAAGTCCACCACATCTAACTGGTGGGCGGAGTCTACGGTCACGCTCGAGTCCACCCACATCAGCTCGAGATAGGCGTTTTCGAAGAAGGCGGCAATCGAGGTGGTACCCTCGCCTTCGTGTCGCACAGTCTCCGTGTCGATCACAATGCCGACGTGCCGCAGAGCCCGCACCGCGGCGGCCGCGCCGGCCGGCACGACGACGTAGGCGTGATCCAGCTCCAGGATGGGTCCTTGGGCCGCTCCCGGCTGTGGTTCAGTGGCCGACACCAGGAGCAGGACAGCGAAGAGCCGCGCCATAGTCGAGGTGGTCACCTTTTCACCTGGGCGACTGTCTAACGGACCGCTGGAAGGGACGAATGGGTCCAGAACTCCCAAGCCAGCCAGCCAAGCACCAGCGCGCCGATCCACCCGCTGAGAATCACGAGCAGGTACAGCGGGCGACGGGTATCGGGATGTCGTACTAGAGCCAGCGTGCCCAGCACGCTCCCGGTGGACAGTCCCGTCGCCGCGATAGTACCACCCCATGCCAGAATCCCCACGGCGAGATATGCGGCACCGATGTCGCCGCCTTGGCGCAGGTTCACAGCGAAGAGGACCACCGTCAGCCCGAGAACCGCGTAGGCGACGCCGATGACGCTCATCAGAAGGGGTCCCGGGAGCTGCGGAATGCCCAAATCGCCAGCGAGCCGGCTACCAGACACGCCAGGACCGAAGCCCAAAGGGGAACGGTGACGGTGGCGACCTGGACCGGCCAGCCCAGGACCACTCGAGTCAGTTGGACAAGAGCGAGAAGAGAGAAGAACGCCCCGGAGACGAGTTCATAGCGGCGCATATCATTCTCAGTGTGGAGTCCGCCTAACGGACCGCGCATCACCTGCGGCGACCTGGCCGCGTGGACGTGCTTGTTCTTTAACCTGACGCGATCGCCAGCTGCATGCGCTTGTTAGGCCGCCTGCCTATCACCCTCGAAATCGGCTGCGAACCGGGGCCCAGTTCAAATAGAGAACGATTATGCAGCCGATGAAGACTCCGCTCCATCGAAACACGCTAGTGTAACGCACATCATGCTGCGGCGGCAGCATGATCAACGCATAGAGAAACGATACAGCAGTAAGGCTGCCCAGAATGACCGACCCATACCATGCCCACTGCTTGAACGTCAACAACGCCTTGGCGAGCAAAACCAAAAAGGTGCTGACACCAAGAATCAATAAACCAAACGGCAGGTAAAGAATGGAGACAAGCCCGTGGAAGCCGATCCACACTAAATAGACGGCAATGAGCACATATAAACTTGAGATCGCTATGAGTCCAATGGGAACACGCATCTAGAGCTCCTTCTCTATTCCACTTAGCGAACCCCGTATTAGCTGCGGACGACCTCCTCGTTTGACGCGATGTGACGTTCCTGAGAGTTGATCCGCGGGTACCTGTATGCGCTTGTGAGGCGGCACGGACAGCTCTATTGGGATCCCTCAACCAAGCGGAACTCGAAAAGCATTGATTGGCTCTGCCGACGCTTCGCCCCCCGAGTTTCTATAGAGTTGCATTGCCGCCGTGTTCGTCGGACTGATAAGCGACGTCCTATCCCTTGGCGTAGGTGCGATGGCGCCACCCCGACCTCGTTGATCCAGAGCTCCGGGCTTGCCTGGGTGCACGTATTGGCCTGCGCCAACTGCATGCGCTTGTTAGGCCGCAGGAGTCCCGCGTACCGGTCCAGTCCACGGTCGCGCGCGAGGGATCCATCGCGGCACATGGGCCTTGTAGACCCGGTATGCTTCACCAAATCGTCGCTCAAGCCCGGGTTCCTCTACGAGCAGGAAATAGAAATGGTTGATGAGCAGGACCCCTCCAACCCAGGCGCCTACCGCCTTGTAACCCGAGATCAGCGCCTCGCCCAGCAGCATGAGCGCCACCCCACTGATCATCGGATTCCGCACATGACGATACGGTCCAACTGCGACCAGATGTCGCGTTGGGTCCCACGGAGCCAGTGTGCCGCGACCGATACTGGCGAAGAGCCGGACACACCACGCAAAGAACCCGAATCCCCCGAGCAGGAGCGCCGCGCCAATGATCATTCGGAGCACCAGGCAAGGTGAGGCCGTGTTCAGTTCAAGATGACCTACCGCGCCGTCAAGCAGCGCGTAAGGCACCACAACCACCACCACGAATGGCAGGAGCAGAACTGATAGCAGGTGCCTTAAGAGCATTAAGCGAACGTTACCGTCGTCCTGTCAGGGATCTTCAGGGCCGACGGAAGTCAGCCCCCGGCTGACGTAGCTCAGACTGCCGTACTCCAGGCATGCACTGAGCCTCGGTGTCGGCCAACGGACCGGGTATCAGCTCGATCACGGATTCCTCGATGTCAGCGCCCCCGCCAGTACCCCCAGCACAAAAGCTCCGGGACCTGTGATCAAGATGCCGAGTAGCGGCCCCAGGTTGGCCTTCGGGGTGACCAGAAGCGGCCCAAAAAAGCCGATCGCGAGACCGGCCGCGCCTAGGACCCAGCCCGCCCGCCAACTTGCC
>JBJMPB010000299.1:0-2615 GCA_045803455.1 Gemmatimonadales bacterium
AGTTCCCGCACCCGATCCACCAACATCGACCCAGGCCCAACCAGTCACTCCAACACCATCACAGGTTTCGGCCCCGACGGAGACCCTCCAATCCGGCGCTCTCGCCAGCCCTCCTTCGGCGAGCCCGGCCACGGTTCCCACACCTGACCAGCAAACATCGGGCCAGACCCCAGCGGCCTCTCTGGCCCCGTCAAACACCAGCCCAGCTCCACTGAGCCAAGGCGCTGTCACCGCATTTGACCAGCAAACACCGGTCCAGGCCCAGGCGATCTCCGCGCCACCGGTGACATCACAAGCTTCAACTCCGATCGGGACCGTACAATCTAGTGCCCTCAGTACGGCCGACGTCGTTGACTCCCGGCCGAAGCCGCGTCAGTCCACAAACTTCATCGTGGCTTCAGGCCTGTCGCGCGAGGATCTGGCCAAGCTCACCGCCCAGGGTTTCCAGATCGAGACCCAGACGCAAGGCACCATTGCCCCTCAGGTCGTCAGGCTGCGTATTCCGCAAGGCACCTCCCTGACTCAGGCCCGGCAAACAATCCAGTTGGTCGATGTGCGAGCCGCAGCGGACTTCGACCATTTCTACTATCTTGATGACGGGTCGGAGACATGCACCGGCGCTGAGTGTATGGCAACCGCCCTCGTGAACTGGTCAGCGTCCAATGCCGCTCAATGCGGCCCTCCCCCGCTCATCGGCCTGATCGACACGGGCATCGATGTCGCGCATGAAGCCCTCAAGGGTCAGGCGGTCGAGGTTCTGCGGCGGCCTGGGAGCCATGCCGACGCCTCGTTGCAGGAGCATGGCACCGCGATTGCCGCTCTCCTGGTAGGGCGGCGAGGAAGCCCAACGCCAGGCCTGCTGCCGGACGCGAAGCTGATGGCGGTGGATGCCTTCTACCGCGACGGCGGCACGGCCGACCGCACCGATGTGATGTCGCTTGTGACTGCTATTGAGGCGCTCGCTGAGCGTGGCGTGCAGGTCATGAACCTGAGCCTGTCAGGCCCCGCCAACGCGGTCCTCGAGAAAGCCATTGAGGCCGCCCAGGCCAAGGGCATCGTGATCATTGCCGCGGCGGGCAACAATGGCGCCGGGGCCGAGCCGGCCTACCCGGCCGCCTATCCGGGTGTCATCGCGGTCACAGCCGTGGACCAGGAGCTGAATGTGTACCGACGCGCCACACAGGGCGCCTACGTCGACCTTGCGGCCCCCGGAGTGAATGTCTGGACGGCGTCGATCCAGGGCAATGGCGTCCTGAGGACGGGCACGTCCTATGCGGTCCCGTTCGTATCCGCCGCGGCAGGCCTGCTGCTCGCATCCAACCCCGACTTGGATCCCAAAGCGGTTCAGGCGCGCCTGGAAGCGCACACCCGCGACCTGGGCAAACCCGGGTGGGATCCGACATACGGGTTCGGCCTGATCCACACGGCGGGCCTGTGCGCACAACCGACGGAGACGACGCCTGTTGCTGCGACCCGAACGCAGCCGGCGGCTTTACTGTTTGGTGATCCGGCTTCGCGAATGCCTTGATTGCCGTCAGGCATCCTCAAGGTGGAACGAACACCTGACACGGTGCTGATCGTGCAGCCAACTCCTGACCTTCAGATAGGCCGTAGTGACAGGACTGTTGTGGCAGGCAGATCGCAAGCGGCGAAGCGCCACCTTCCTAATACTCCAGGATAAGGAACTGGGGGGCAAGGTGAGAAATTCTTGAAGCAGTCATCATGGCACCTGAGCCAAGCGTTGGCGGGGTGCTTGGGGTGAACAAACATGCTATGGGTCATTGTTCTCCTTGGCGCCTCTGGGATGGTCGGTGGTTATGCGGCTGAGCGGGCCATCATCCCCAAGCTCTAGTATCGTCCGGGCACGCCCCATGAGATCGTTGAAACCTGCCGACAGGCCGCCATTGCGGCGGCTCGCACCCATGTAAGTCAGATGGGCGCGCAGTTGATCCGGGTGGACGCAACCAGCGCCGGCGAAATGCGGCGCACCCGAAGCGGCCAGCGGGCACCGGTGGAGGTTGGGATCGTCTACTCGCTGTCAAGCCGGCGCGAATCCCGCCAGGGTATCGTCGAATGCCGTGAAGACCGCCGCAGGCGGGCGACTATTGCGGATCTTGCAGGCGCAGCACGCTAGTCTGTTTGTACCATCCGACCATCGGGGTGCGTCACCTACGTCCAAGGGCGGTGGCTGCCTGAGGAAACGTCGTTGACCACCGGCCAGCCGAGCGCCAAATCGTCAGCTTCACGTTGACTTCGACCCAAGGCGGGCTTGGGGAGACATGGCAATGGCGGTGAAAATGCTAGTGCAAAAATTGATCTGGATTACCACTCCTGATCACCTCCTTGCGCCCCGTCAACGACCACCTCGCGACCGGATCAACCCGGCCTCGAGCGGGAGCGCCAAACCCCGTCTGTGAGGCACGAAAAATATGGGACGAGAGGGTCTCAAAAGCGGTCGAGATTTGCTTGTTACCATCTGGCAGGCAGCGAACGCCGGGAGCTGCTTTGCGCCGATTTTCTGTACCTCATTGTCCGTCCGCAACTCCAGACTGGATCCGATCAGGCACTAGGGCATGGAGGTTTTCATCGCCTCGGGTGAGGTAAGCGCTCGCGGC
>JBJMPB010000332.1:0-3817 GCA_045803455.1 Gemmatimonadales bacterium
TACTCCAGGTTGTTCGTCCCGGTGACGTGTCCCAGCTTTCGCCGCCAGTACGCCTCCTCCTTGGTGGTTGCTTCGGTTGGGTGGTGCAGTGGATCGAGGGTAGGCCAGTTGGTATAGGCGATCGGTCGGAGCGCGTTGTACGCCGCTACCTCGTAGCTGAGCATCGCGTCGCACTCGGCGGCCAGCCACACGTCCATGGCGGGTGCCTGTTGTACCTGCAAGTAGCGGCCCTGGTACCCGCCGCCTGCATTCTCATTGAATGCCTTGACCGCGAACGGCTCCCACTCACGACCAATGATGTACGCCAGAACCCAAGAGGAAACATCGGCGTCATAATATCCAGCCGCGTGCCCTGGTCTGGATTCGATCGTGGCGCTTCCGTGTAGCAGGTCAACCACCCGATACATCTCGTCTTCGAAACCCCGCTTCCAAATGGGCTCATTGAAATCGTGACTCGGTGGCAATTCGGTCCACACACCATGGATCAGCCACAGCAGCCGGTCGGGGTGAGCCACGTTCCAGGCGCGCAGCGCTCGATAGAAGGAAGGGGGAAGGATGGTATAGAGCCGGAGCGTGTTGGCGTTCATCCTCGCCAGCGCGTTGAACCAGCCGGCATAGACAGCTGAGTCGGCCGGAAATTCAGATGGATAGTGGCCGGGGAGTGCCACGCCGAGATTCACGCCTTTCACATAGAACGGCCGCCAGCTCGTGCCTGACAACACCTCGAACAACCGCCCTCGCGTTCGCGCCACCAGTTGGAGCTCCTTGGCGCGCTCCTGCTTTCGTGGCGCCTGGTGCTCCCATTCCGGGGCAATGGCGTTGAGCAACGCGCGGACTTCTGGGTTGTTCGGATTCAAGTGGAGAGCTCGCTGCCCGGACGCGATGGCCCGGATAGTATCTCCCAGCCGCAGGCTGCTCCGGATTCGTCCTTCCCATGCATCCGCGTTGGTGGTGTCCCGGCTGAGCACCTGGCTGAACAGGGCATCGGCTGCCCTGGCATCACCGAGGCGCAGTTTCGCGTATCCGAGACCTACCGACGCATCGGCATTCTCCGGACAAAGCCGTTGCGCTACTTCAAAGCCCTCGCTCGCCTTTGCGTTAGAGTCGGCCCGGTATGCTCGCCAACCGGCGGCAAGGATCGAGTCAGCCCGAGGAGGGCAGGGCATTTGGGCGGACAGCGGCACCGCCGAGGAGAGGGCAGCGGCACAACCGATCGTGGTCCAGGCATGTAAGTTCAGGATCATGGCGGCAGACCAATCTACCGAGGCCACTCGAGCGCTGGGCCGCTCACTGGTGGACACATTTGGACGCGGCTGGGCGACCGGCGACATGAACTTGTTGATGACGGTGTATGCCCCCGAGGCGGTGTTCATCGAGACCCCGTTTACCGCCCCAGTCCAAGGCACCGACGCGATTCGCGGGTACTGGAATGAGGTGCCTTACAACCAGTCCGAGATCACCTTCAGCTCCGGCGAGATCTACGCCGCAGGACCGTGGTTCTCCACCGAGTTCAAATGTGTCTTTCGGCGCCGGCGTACCGGCGAGTGGGTCGAGGCCAGGGGGGCGATCTTCTGTGAGACTGAAGCCGACCGGATCACCGAGATGCGGATGTACTGGCATCGATGGAACGGTGGGCGAGAGACTTCAATTGCATGAAAAGAGGACACTTTTCCTAAACCGTAATTCTCAAGTGGTTATGATATAAGTACATACTCGGTGGCACGCCGTTCGCAGCGGTGACGAAGCCAATGCAGTAACCGCCGCAGGCCATCGTGGTTTGAAGCTGTTCGGAGGCCCCTATGATCAACGTCCTGCTTATACCTTTTCTGCTCGCCGCGGATTCAGCCTCGGCTCAACCGTCCGCTGCACCGCACGACGACCCTCCAATCCAGCTCTGGCTCAGTAACGACGGACGTTTCCTCCCGGGCGACCACGCCACGGTCGAGGTGCGAACCGAGGAGGACGGCTACCTGCTGATCCTTCAGGTGGATCCCGAGGGCTATCTCCGTGTGCTGTTCCCGGTCGACCCTGACAAGGACAACTTCGCCCGTGGGGGAAAGAGGTATGAGGTAAAAGGGCGAGGTGGCAGGGATGCCTTCGAGACCGACGCCAAGGGCCGGGGCAGCGTATACGCCGCCTTGGCGCGGGAGCCGTTCCGGTTCGAGGGATTCGTCACCGGGGGCCACTGGGACTATGGAGCGCTTGCGCCCTCCCGACTCTCTAAGGATCCGGAGCAGGAGCTGAATGACCTGGTCCGGCGGATGGCTCAAGGGGACTTTGATTACGACCTGCTCAACTACGACGTGGTTGAGCATACGGCATACGCGGCCGACTACAACTCACACTATCACACGTCGGCGTACTATGACCCCTGGTGTTACAGCTTCTGTGGTGCAGGGTACTATGGGTCGCCTTTCGGGCTCTCGATCACTTTAGGTTGGCCGTATCGCAGTTATTACTACGACCCGTACTTCTACGCCTATAATCCGTTCTATAACCCGTTCTATTACAACCCCTACTACTACGCGCCGGCCTACTACCCGCACTACGTCTATCCCCGGCCGTACTACTACCACCCATATGGGTACTACCCACATGGCGGTGGCTGGTCGCCCTACGGGTATGGAAACTCCTACACGGGCAACGGCTTCGGGGGCAGGTTTGGCGGCTATCGTGACCGCCGGACTGACATTCGATCGGTGAACACGGTCTACCGTTCGCCCCTGGCCCCGGTGCGCGGACCGGGCATCGCGAGCCCTGCTCGCAGGGTTGCAGAGGGACCCAGAAGCGCGCTTCCTGACGGTCCGGCGCCTCGGCGGCTGATCGACAATGCGTCTCAGGTGCAGGGTCGTCCCGTGGCAAGACGAGCGCGGCCTGCGGAAGCAAGCGATGGTCGTTCCGCTGGCGAACCCCGGCTGATTCGGCGTGAGATCGAAGCAAGACCCTCGCGCGGGGCGTCTGGTGAACGGAGCGCCGGCGAGTCCCCCCGCTCAGCCGAGCGGGGGCCGGTCAGGGAAGCACCTTCCCGGCGAGAGGTCGATCGGGGAAGCTCACCGCCGCGTTCAAATGGCGGTGGTGCTCGGGTGGAGGGACGGAGCTCTGGTGGTGGCGGAGGGGGTGGTGGCGGTGGCCACGCAGGAGGAGGTGCTCGATCCTCGGGCGGCGGAGGCCATGGAGGAGGTGGTGGTGGGGGCGGTGGTAACAACAGTGGTGGTGGCGGTCGCCGACCACGCTAGAGCACTGCGGGTCGGGTCGCAATCAGGCCCGACCCGCAGCTTTTTTATTTCCGGTCTGGGGGCTGATGCCTCCGGGCGTAATCCAGACCCCATTCCATCATCTCGGCGCTGCGAAGTCCCACCTGCATCGCCTGATCTACTGCGTCTTCTTCCCCCATGTGCTGGTCGAGTATGAGGTAGGGAATCAACGCCCCGCCCACCCGGTTACCGCTCCCGCAATGGCAGAAGATGGTTCGTTCTCCTGCGCCTCGAAGCACCGCCAGGATTCGGTCCAGCGTGTCGTCGTTCAGAGCGCCCGCTCTGACCGGTACGTTGACGTACTCCATGCCGAGTTGCCGCACTACTCCGGCCTCATCGACCGGGCGAGGCTCCATCGGGTCCCGCAGATCCAGCACGATGCCCCCGCCCGCCTCCTTTAGGGCGCGAAGTTGCTCAGCATTGGGCTGACCACCGGTGATGACATTGGTCAGTATCTGGCAGGCGTTGGGGATGCCCTGCACGGCATGAAGCAGATCGGCCATGCATTAAAGGTAACTCACCTCTTACCTTTAGGACGTGCTCCGACTTGCCATAGCCCAGAT
>JBJMPB010000338.1:0-8070 GCA_045803455.1 Gemmatimonadales bacterium
AGGATGCCACGTCCTACCGCGCGCAATTCCGCAGCACACTTCTTTGCACGTCGTCGGGAAACCATACGATTTTCCGCTCACCGGCCCGTCAAGTTTTGATTTGCCCGGAGACTCGGAATCGCAAGGTATTTAGCCGTCAAAATCTCCGACGCCCCCGATTTTGAGGGGCATGCTCCTTGCCTCCTAAGTGCCCGCCTGACTTAACGTTCCGCGTACCGAACGTGCTGCGCATGTCAAGCCTCGACCCCGGTTGAAGGGGAGAGGCTCCATGCGCCGAGTCCGTTCGGCGGCCGCCCAGCGGCCGCGGTATCGTCGCACGCTCCTCACCCTTGCCTGGAGTGGATCTATGAGTTGGACGCGCAGATTCTCCGCAGTCGGATTCTCGCTGCTGCTCCTGGCCGGGGTGAGCTGTACCTCGGGCGGTACGGCGCTCACCGAGGCTCCGGTGACGGCGTCGGATCAGCAGCAGCCTCAGTTTGGCCTGATCGGCGATCTCACCGGTGGCCTCACCAACACCGTAGACGACTTGACCAACACGGTGGTGGGAACGCTGGGCTCGGTGACCGACCTGCTCACCTGTTCTCCCCTGCCCTATGACAGCGATAGCGAAACGATCGGTCCCGAGGGTGGGCTCATCACGGTAGGGCGGAACTCGCTCTTCGTTCCCCGGGGTGCCCTGACCGAGCGAGTCAGGATCACGGCGGAACAGGTCCGCGGGAAGACCAACTCGGTGCGTTTCAGCCCCGAAGGCCTGCAGTTCCAGAAGCCGGCAGTACTCACGATGAACTATGAGAACTGCGCGCTGGTGCTGCTGCAGAAGAGGATCGTCTACACCGACGAGCAGCTCAAGGTCCTGGAAGTTTTACGGTCGCTCGACCTGTTCCGGGCGCGCACCGTCAGCGCTCCAATCGACCATTTCTCCCGCTACGCGGTGGCCTACTAACCACAGGACGGCGCGATGAGATCCATACGGATACGTCCACTGCTCGGTCTTATCCTGGGGCTGAGCGTGGCAGTAAGCTGTACCACCGGCGACTTCGAGCCGACCGGACCATCAACCGGCGCGAATCAGCAATCGCCGGTGCTCTTCTCCAAGACGAGCCTGGTCCCTCAGGGGGCAGCTGACAGACTGCTTGCCTGCACGCCGCAGAAGTACCTCGTCCGCAGCGAGGTAGTGGGGCGCAAAGGCGGTGAGGTACAGGTCGGAAAGCACGTGCTGCGCATCCCTGCCGGGGCGCTCTCGCGGGACGTGAGAATCGTGGCGGAGCAGATTACCGGCTCGGTCAATTCAGTGCGATTCAGTCCCGAAGGGCTGAAGTTTGCCCGCCCGGCCGCGCTCACGCTGAGCTACGACAACTGTGCCACGGTGGCCGGCCCGAAAGGCATCGTCTACACCAGCGAGCGGCTCTCGATTCTGGAGCCGTTGTTCTCGCTGGACTACCCAAAGTACGAATACACCACCAGCCCGATCGATCACTTCTCCCGCTACGCGGTGGCGTATTGATCGAGCCTAGCGAAGTCTCTCTCACCCTCGGCCCCAGGATGGTGCTATGAAATTTCATGGCAGTCGGCCACTGCTCGCGATCGTGTTATCGCTCGGCTTGGGGGTGGGCTGCACTAGCGGCGACTTGGGACCGACCGATCCGCCGGCCGATCCTCAATTCGGTAGCGTGACCGTCATACCCACCATCATTACGGCAGACCTGCTTCAGTGTAATCCCCAGCGGTACATCAGCGTGACCAAAGTGGTGGGCCCCAAAGGCGGGAAGATCAAGGTTGGCAGCCACAGCCTCGAGATCCCGAGCGGGGCCCTGTCGAAGGACGTCACCATCGTGGCGGAGCAGGTTAGTGACGTCACGAATTCTGTGCGCTTCAGCCCCGAAGGGCTGACCTTTGCCCAGCCGGCCACGCTCACCATGAGCTACGACAACTGCGTGTCGACGGCGGCTCAGAAGAGCATCGTCTACACCACCGACCAGCTCGGAATTCTGGAACAGCTCAGATCCGCGGATAAACCGCAAACCAAGATCGTCACCAGCACGATCGAGCACTTTTCCCGCTACGCCGTGGCCTACTGACCAGTGAGAAACAGACTACGGTCGTTCCCGTTGGCCCGGTGGTCGGAGGAAAAGGGTTCCACTCGCGCGGCGGAATTTCTTCGGGAAGGACGCGCCCACGAGTTGGGCGGCTGTATGGCCGAGGCGCTCCAGTGCTACACCGCGGCGGTCGAGGCCGCCGAGCGGGCCAGCGAACGGGCCATTATAGCCGAGTCGCTGCGCCGGTCCGGCATCGTGCACCACCGCCGGAGCCAGCCGGTTCTGGCGCGGCAGATGTGCGAGCGAAGCCACAAGATCGCGGTGGATCTGGGCGACCCTGTGTTGGCGGCCGAGGCCTTGAATGCGCTCGCCGGGTTCGATCTGGAGAGCGGCTCCATGCACTCGGCCAAGGAGAAGTTCGAGCAGGCACTCCAACTAGGAGGATCGAGCGCTCATCTCCGGGGCCGCGCCGAGCAGAACCTCGGTATTCTGGCGAACGTCCAGGGGGAGTCTGACGAGGCGATGGCGCATTACCGCCGGTCGCTCCTCTCATTCGAAAGCATCGGGGACGACCGGGGCTGCGCCATCGCCTACCACAATCTCGGGATGGTGAGCGCCGACTGTGAGCGGTGGGATGACGCCGATCGCTACTACCGGCTTTGCCTGGGAATCGCCCGGGCCCTGGGAGATATCCATCTGGAGGCACTGGGGCTGCTGAATTACGCCGAGGTCCACCTGGCGCGGCACGACTACGACCAGGCGCGGCACAGCGCCGAGTCGGCGCTGGGCATTTTCGATCAGCTGGGCAGCCACATCGACAAGGGTGATGCTTACCGCGTCATCGGCCGCACCTATCGGGAGACGGGCCGCTATCCGCTGGCGGAGTCGCGGCTCCGGAGCGCCATGGAGCTGGCAACCAGCACCGGGTCGATTCTGAGCGAGGCGGAAGTGGCTCGGGAGATGGCGCTGCTCTATCAGGCCATGGGCCGGGGGCAGGATGCGCTGGCCTACCTCAATGTTGCCCGTACTCTGTTTGGCCGGCTGGACGCCCGGCGCGATCTGGTCGATGTCGCTGCCCGGATCAACCAGGTGGAGGAGAGTCTCGCGTAGGTGGAATTCGCAATGAGGTGTCCCGCGTACAGACAGCGTCCTCATGGTCAGCTTGAGCTACAAGAATTGCGATAACGTCCGACACTTTAAGCAGGTGGTCTACACTCACGAGCAGCTCAACATTCTCGAACCGACCCTGTTTTCCCGAACCCGGTGTCCTACTGATGAAGAGTCCCGGCGAGCGTAAGCCCCCCAAGCTGCAGCCATCGGAGGAGCCGGCGTCCGCCGCCCAGCTGCTGCAGCAGGCCCGGGCCCACGAGCGCGCCGGGGCCATGGCCGAGGCGGTGCAGCGTTACAGTGCCGCTATCGAGACGGCCGAGGGTGCCGGGGAGCGTGGGGTGCTGGCGGAAGCACTGCGCCGGTTGGGAGTGGTTCACCATCACCGTAATGAAGGCGAGCCGGCGCGCTCGCTCTGTCAGCGGAGCTACGAGACAGCCCTGGCCATGGGCGATTCGGTACTGGCGGCGGAAGCCCTCAATGCTCTTGCGGGGTTCGATTTCGAGGCCGGCGCAATCGAGCAGGCAAGGGAGAAGTTCTACCGGGCGCTCGAGCTGGGCGGAGCCAGCGCCGAGCTCCGCGGACGCACCGAGCAGAACCTCGGCATTCTGGCCAACATCCAGGGCGCTCTGGCCGAAGCCCTGGCTCACTACCAGCGCTCCCTCGGCGCTTTCGAGAGCATCGCCGACGACCGAGGCTGCGCCATTGCCTATCACAACCTGGGCATGGTCAGCGCGGACCGAGAGCTTTGGGACGACGCCGACCGCTACTTCCGCCGCAGCCTGGACATGGCCAAGTCGATCGGCGACATCCATCTCCAGGGCCTGGGGCTGCTGAATCACGCCGAGGTCTATCTGGCCCGGCAGCAGTACGAGCAGGCGCGGCAGAATGCGGAGGCCGCGCTCGGCATCTTCGATCAGGTGGGCTCCCGTCTGGACAAGGCCGACGCTTACAAGCTGATCGGGCGAGTGTACCGGGAGACCGGCCGGCATGCGCTGGCTGAGTCGAGACTCCGCTCTGCCGTGGATCTGGCGGTGAGCACCGGCTCGATCCTGAGCGAAGCGGAAGCTTCCCGGGAATTGGCCCTGCTCTACCAGAGCATGGGGCGAAACCAGGAGGCACTGAAGCTGCTGAACGCGGCTCACCGCTTGTTCGGGCGGCTCGATGCCCGAGTGGACCTGGTAGATGTCTCGACCAAGGTGCTCAAGCTGGAAGAGACGTACTTCGCGGTGGTTCGGGAGTGGGGTCAATCGATTGAATCATCAGACAGCTACACCTTCGGTCACTGCGAGCGAGTGGCTGATTACGCCCTTGGCGTGGCCCGTGAGCTGGGGCTGGACGAGCAGCAGCAGACTACCATCCGGATCGGCGCGTACCTGCACGACCTGGGCAAGGTCCGGGTGCCGCACGAGATCCTCAATAAGCCTGGGTCGCTCACGCCGGAGGAGTTCCGGGTCATTCAGATGCACCCGGTGTGGGGGCTCGAGCTGCTGGCGACAGTTGAGTTTCCCTGGGACATCAAGCCGATCATTCGCTGGCACCACGAGAAGTATGACGGGACGGGATACCCCGACCGGCTCAAGGGCGACGAGATCCCGGTCAATGCGCAGATCATCTGCATCGTGGACGTGTTCGACGCGCTGACTACCAGCCGGAGCTATCGCGGAGCGCTCACGGTGGCGGATGCCCTCGGACGGATGCAGGAATGCCGCACCTGGTGGCGACCCGACATCTTCGAGGCCTTCCTTCGCTCGATCGGGGGAATATCCGCCGCGGCTTAGTCGCCAAGGTCGTGCTGCAGCCTTTCCAGCAGGGACACGGCCCCGAGCCCGGCGAAATCCCGCCTCAAACCCTTCCCCTTGCCTCGCTGCAGGGCCTACCCACGAGGGCGAGCACAAGTCACAGTGGCTGCTCGGGCATGCTCTTTCATCCAAAGTGATATGTTGCTGTATTCTCTGACCTTTGGCCTGAGCTGTTTCGGGTGGGGCGATCGGCTATTCATCCTCACATGAGGCATTCAATGAGGTCATCACTCCGGACAACACTTCTACTGTGGCTCGGAGGGTGGCTGGCAAGCTGCGCAGAGCGGGGGAAGGATTGCCCCGAGTGCTCGACCGTGGTCGTAGCCGCCACCGGTGAACCGTCGACCCTCATTCCTCCGCTGGTGAGCGAAACCGTGGCCCGGGACATCAGCGATCAGATTTACGAACGGCTGGCCTACTTGTCGGCGGGAGCCTCTCCGATTGATCAGAGCGCCTACCAGCCTGGGCTGGCCGAGCGCTGGGAACGCATCGACTCGCTGAGCTGGCGGTTTCGTCTCCGCCCTAATGCCCGGTGGCAGGACGGCCGGCCGGTCCTGGCGGAGGACGTGGTCTTCTCGTTCGATGTCTTCAGCGACTCGACCCTTGCCTCTGGAGCCCAGAGCTATCTGGCCGGCAAGGTCAGGGCGACCGCCGAGGACTCCGTCACGGTGCGGGTGGGATTCACAGAGCGCTCGCCGGAGCAGCTGTACGACGCCACCTATCACGTCCGAGTCTTGCCGAAGCATGTCTGGGATTCGATTCCGCGGAACCGCTGGGAGGCCGACACCAGCCTCTCCCATCTGGTCGGGAGCGGGCCCTACCGGATTCAGAATTGGAGCCGCGGCAGCTTTCTGACGCTTGCGGTGGATACGGCGTGGGCAGGCGAAGAACCTTCAATTCGACGGGCAATCTGGCGCTTCGCGCCCGATCCCGACGCCGCGCTCAATCTCCTGTTGGCGCATCAGGCCGACCTCATGGAAACGGTAGGCTCAAAGGAGCGTATGGCTCGGGTAGCTCGCGACTCCAGCTTCCGGCTGATCAGCTACCCGGCCGGTGTGTATGGATTCCTCGCGTTCAATGTCGCCGATGCCAAAGGCCGGCCGCATCCGCAGCTGGGGAACCGCGAGCTGCGCCAAGCTCTGACCCAGGCGGTGGACCGCCCGACCCTGGCCACCGCGCTCTTTGGTAAGGGAACCAAACCGCCACCGGGACCTATGTCCCAGCTGCTCTGGATCTGGGACGACGGGATTCGCCAGCTGCCATTCGACATCGCTCAGGCCACAGAGCGGATCGGCAGGATCAAGGCGCGACAGCCGCTCCGAAGCATCGACATTCTGGTTCCCGCTACCAGCGCCACCCGTCGGCAGCTCGCAGTCGCCATTCAGGAGGCCTGGCGCCGGATCGGGGTCCCGGCAACGGTCACCACGGTTGAGTTTCCAGTGTTTCAGGAGCGGCTGGCCAAGGGCCGCTTCGACAGCTACATCGGCGCATATCTGGATGAGCCCAGTCCCCGCGGACTGCAGGATCAATGGACTCGTGGGGGCTGGACGGCACTGAACTACGGGCACTATGGAAATCCCATCTTTGATTCGCTGGTGAAGGCGGCATCGCTGGAGGAGAGCGCCGGAAAGTCGAAGGGACTATGGCGAGAGGCGATGGACACGCTGAACACCGATGTTCCCGCGATCTTCCTCTACTCTCTGGCCAATATCGCGGCGGTGAGCCAGAAATTATCGGACGTGAAGATCGATCCGTATTCGTGGGCCAGCGGGTTTAGGGATTGGAAGGTAGGCGGTAAGGCGGTAAGGCGGTAAGGCGGTAAGCGGTGAGAAGGGAGAGGTCCGAGATACCTGATGGACCTCATCCCTCATTCATCAGGAGTAGATCGCAAAACGCCTACGCGCTCTTCCTTCTGGCCGCCCGCTTCCGGGGCTTCTTCAGCTCGATGACGCCTGCCTCTTCCCTCGGTTGCCGGTAGACGTAGCGCTCGCCCCGGAAGTTCTTGAGCACCACTTCATCCTCAGTCATGCTTTCGACGTATTCCGGCAAGATCGGGATCTTGCCCCCGCCACCGGGCGCGTCGATCACGAAGTAGGGAATGGCCAGGCCGCTGGTCCAGCCGCGGAGCGCCCGCATGATCTCGATTCCGGCCCGGACGGTCGTCCGAAAGTGCTCGGCCCCGGCCACCTGATCGGCCATATAGATGTAGTAGGGCCGCACCCGCGCCATCAGGAGACGATGCATCAGCTCCATCATGACGGCGGGCGTGTCGTTCACGCCCTTCAGCAGCACCGTCTGGCAGCCGAGCGGGATACCGGCATCGGCTAGCCGGCCCAAGCCGGCCACGGCCGCTGGGGTCAGCTCATCCGGATGGTTGAAGTGAGTATTGATGAAGAGCGGGTGGAACCGTTTGAGCATGGCGCAGAGCTCGGGCGTGATCCGCTCCGGCAGATGACAGGGGATCCGGCTGCCGATGCGGATGATCTGGAGATGGGGAATGGCTCGGAGACGGGTGAGGATGGCCTCGAGTCGCCGGTCGTTGAGCAGCAGCGGGTCTCCTCCGGACATGATGACGTCGCGGATCTCGGTGTGCGCCTCCAGATACTGGAAGGCACTCTCGAACTGCGACATGGGGATCTTCTCCGGGTCGCCCACCTTCCGCCGCCGAGTACAAAAACGGCAATAGGTGGCGCACACGGGAGAGACCAGAAAGAGCGCCCGGTCGGGGTACCGATGGGTGATGTTGGGAACGGGACTGTCGGCGTCCTCGTTGAGCGAGTCCACCATACCGTCCACCACATCCAGCTCTTCAACCGAGGGAACATACTGGCGCCAGATCGGGTCGTTGGGCGACTTGATCAGCTCGACCATGGCCGGTGAGATCCGGAATTCGAAGTTCTCGGCTGCTTGCCGCAGACGGTCGAGCTCGGGGAAGTTCTCGGGACCGAACTTCTGGGCTAACGCCTCGAGCGAGGCGATCGAGTTCTTTTTGAGGACCTCTTGCCAAGTTTCCATGTGACCTCCCAGCGATGCCGGCGAACGACGTCATCCCGAGCGAAGCGAGGGATCGGGCGGCCTTAGGGTTGGGCTCCGATACGAACGGGCAGACGGGCCGAGTGAGCGCG
>JBJMPB010000387.1:0-2911 GCA_045803455.1 Gemmatimonadales bacterium
CGCGCCTGGCCGCAAACTATCAGACTCTCGTAGTGGCGGTCGCGCGCGACCCCGGCCAGACACTTTCAACCCTGACGATTCTGACCGAGAGGGAGCGACGGCAACAGCTGGTAGAGTGGAATGCCACGGCGCGCGAGTACCCGCTCGAATGTGCGGTGCACCAGCTGGTGGAGGCGCAGGTCCTCTGTACTCCCAACGCGGCAGCCGTGGTCTGCGGCGACGCGGTGCTGACCTACGCCGAGCTGAACCAACGGGCCAATCAGGTGGCGGCCGCGCTGCGGGCGCGGGGGGTGGGCCCGGGAGCCTACGTCCCACTGCTGATGCCAGGCGGGATCGAGGTGGTGATCGGGATGCTGGCAGTGATGAAGGCAGGGGCGACGTTCGTACCACTGGACCTCGACTGGCCGCTGGAGCGGATACAGTCGGCGCTCAGCCAGCTTCCTTCGGGAGTGGCACTGGTAACCCCCCGCCTGCCTTTCGCAGCCGCGCTGCTGGACCGGCCGGTGCTGGTAGTCAATCCGACCGCGGCGGCTGGGGACATGGGGGCGCCCGATCTCCAGCCAGCTTTCGAGACCGCGGCTTCGGCGGATGCCCCCATTTACGCGATCTTCACTTCCGGCTCAACCGGTGTTCCGAAGGCAGCCGTGGTACCGCACCGGGGGATCACCAACCGGCTGCTGTGGATGAATGAGTTCTTCGGGCCGGCGACCGCCGCGGCCGTCTTGCAGACCACCCGCCATGTCTACGACAGCGCGGTATGGCAGCTGTTCTGGCCCCTGATCAACGGGGGGAAGACGGTGCTGCCCGGCCCCGGGGCGGAGGGGAGCGCGGAGACGCTGGCCCACCTGATCGAGCGGCACCAGGTCACGATCACCGACTTCGTGCCCTCGGTCTTCAATGCGCTGGTCCCCCAAATGGTGGCCGCCGCTCCGCTGCGCCAGCAGTTGCGATCGCTGCGGGCGATTGTCGTGGGCGGCGAGGAGATCACCCCGGCGACCACCTACCAGTTCATGGCGGCGTTTCCGGGGGTCCGGGTGATCAACCTCTATGGCCCGACCGAGGCGTCGATCGGCTGCATCTGCTACGAGGTCACCGGGAGCGAGGGCGACGCCATCCCGATTGGCCGGCCGATCGCGAACGTGCGGGTGCTGGTACTGGATCCGGACCAAAACCCGGTGCCCGTGGGGGTGGCCGGGGAGCTGTACCTGGGAGGGGCTTGTGTCGGGCTGGGCTATCTCAACGACCCGGAGAAGACCCGGGCGAGCTTTGTGAACCCCGGGGTGGCGGAGGCGGGCCGCGGACGGCTATATCGGACCGGCGATCGGGTGCGCTATCGCCCGGACGGCCATCTCGAGTTCCTGGGCCGACTGGACCGGCAAGTGAAGCTCCGCGGCCTCCGGATCGAGCTGGGCGAGATCGAGACCGCCCTCGACCGGCATCCCGCGGTGCACGAGAGCGTGGTCCTGCTGCGGGAGGATACCCCGGGCGACAAGCGCCTGGTGGGATACCTGGTCCCCGCTGGTCCGGTCCCCAGTAGCAACGAGCTGCGCGGCTTTCTGAGCCGGACGCTGCCGGAGTACATGGTGCCTACGATCTTCGTCCCCCTCGCCGAGCTGCCCCGCTCGTCTGGTGGCAAGGTGTATCGCGGAGCCCTGCCCCGCCCCGACTACACCGGCCCGTCGCTGGCGGACGTCGGCGAGGAGCCGCGGACCCCCACCGAGGCGACCATCGCCGGGATCTGGAGCGAGGTGCTCAAGCTGGAGCGGGTCGGCATTCACCACAACTTCTTCGAGCTGGGCGGCCACTCCCTGCTCGCCACCCAGGTGGTCGCCCGGATCCGCACCGCCTTGGGAGTGGCCCTGCCCCTGCGAGCACTCTTCGAGTCGCCCACGGTGGCCGCCCTCACCGAGCAGGTAGAGATCGCGCATCGGTTGCTCGAGGAGGTGAGGGCGTTGAGCCCCGATGAGGCTCGGGCGAAAATGTCCGCTCATCAAGCTACCCTCGGGGAGCCCCGTCAGATGGAAAGCCGGTCGATATGAGCCTGGGCGCCGGCGCGAGCGACGGGGCGGCTCAGCGACTCGCGGCACTTTCGCCAGAGCAGCGCGCGCTCCTGGAGATCCGGCTCAAGCAAGCTGGCTTGGCCCTGCCCGAGGTCGACGGTATCCCTCGAAGGTTGCCGGGGGTGGCCGCCCCGCTCTCCTTTGCCCAGGAGCGGCTTTGGTTTCTCGAGCAGTTGGAACCTGGTACCTATAACGTCCCTCAAACTCTGCGCCTCACCGGTCCCCTGCAGGTGGAGGCTCTCCGAGAGAGTTTTGGTCAGATCGTCAGGCGACACGAAGTATTCCGCACCACCTTCTCGGCTCCCAACGGCCATCCGGTGCAGGTGATAGCCTCCGACCTGGATGTCCCCTTGCCCATTACCGATCTCAGTGCGTTACCGGAGGGGGAGCGCGAGCTTGCGGCCCGGCGCTTCAGGACGGAGCATGGTCGGCGTCCTTTCGACCTCGAACGAGGACCGCTTTTCCGAACCAGCCTCGTTCGGTTCAGCGCCGAGGAGCACATCCTGCTGCTCTGTCTCCATCATAGCATCTGCGACGCGTGGTCGATGGAAGTGCTCTTTCGCGAGCTGGGTGAACTCTACCAGGCGCTGGCGCGTGGGGAGCGCCCGGTCCTGCCGGAACTGCCGATCCAGTACGCCGACTATGCCGTGTGGCAGCGGAACCGGCTCAAGGGAGAGGTGCTGGAGCATCAGCTCGCCTATTGGTGCAAGCAGCTCGCCGGTGCACCCGCCAGCTTGGGACTTCCCACCGATCATCCGAGGCCGGCCGTACGGAGTTATCGCGGGGGGAACCAATCTGTCGACCTGTCCGGGAGCTTGACCGCGCGGCTCCGCGCGCTGGCACAGAGCGAG
>JBJMPB010000415.1:0-9412 GCA_045803455.1 Gemmatimonadales bacterium
CTGCAGCGCGGACTCGAAGCCTGGAACAAGCATGACGTGGAAGGCGCGCTGAGTGTCTTCTCACCCGACGTGAAGCTCTATCACTTTCCTGACAAGGAAGTGGTAAGCCCACTGGACAGCATCCGAGCCCGCTGGCGGCAGCGGTTCGCGAAGGATCCAAACGTTCACGTGACCGTTTCGCCTCGCATCGTGCACCGGAATTTCGTCATCGACCGTGAGATGGTAAGCGGCTTGTCGAATGGAGGGACCCGCACAGCCGACTGGATCTACGAGGTTGATGGCGGCCGGATTGTCCGGGCATGGCTGCTGCCCGAATGATCCAGTGCACCGATTGAGTGGGACCTGCCCACGCTTCCTAAGTGACCGCGGGGCCGGAATCGCGGATGCGGCTTTCCAGAGCAGCAAGTGCCTTCTCTTGACGGTCCATCATCAGCCGCTGGCGCTGGAGCAGCTCCTTGAGCTCGGCTAGAGACCTGCGTGCGTCGGCCGCCGCAGCCCTCGAGTCCTCCGCTGCGCCGCGGAAGGTCTCGGCTATGTCCCGTGCCTGCTCCGCGACCTCTCTGCCGCCCTCCTGCCCATCGCGGAGAAGCTCTGCGGATCTACGAATCTGCTCGAAGTCGGCCCGGCCACCTTCCTGGGTTGACCTCAGAGCTTCCTCGGTGGTACGGTCGCCCTCCCCATCCTCACGAATCTCTTCGCCCCGGTCGCGCAAGTTCTCACCGATCCCTCGGCCTTCCTCGCGCTGCCGCCGGTATAGCTCAGCTGTTTCGCGCCGCCGCTCAGCAGCCTCACGGCCGCGTTCTGCGGCCGCATTGGGATCGACCACAGGTTTATTGTCCATTGGGCAGGGTACTCCCGGCAGGAAGGAACAAGCTTCTCAGTATACTCAATCACAACGTCAGGATACTTCGCCGGTCAGGGCAGCACCAGACGAACCCCCAAATTCAGCATGCTTCCCTCCAACGGCGCCCAAGCATCAACCGTCCACCGTCCTCCCGGACCGGGCTCCGGCCGAATCAGCGGCTGATAGTCGCTCAGCCGTACATTCGTCAGATTCTCGGCGTTCAGAAACACATTGGTTCGCTGCCCCAAGCGCTTCATCGCCAGAAAGCCGACGATCACGTAGGGATGGCTCACCGTCCCATAGGGATCGTCCTCCAGCGCCTGCTGCCCGACGTAGCTGACTTCGAGTGCCACCTGCCCGGTCTCCTCCTCCTCGATGATTCCATCAAACGTGACCACGTGCTGCGGCGTGAGCGAGACCGTCCGGCGCAAGCCCGGCGCTGCATCGGGGTCCGCCTCGGTCGCGTCGGTATAGGTGTAGGTCGCAGTCAGGAGAAAGGGGTCATGGGTCCACCGGGCAAACAGCTCGGTGCCCCAGGTGCGGGTCGGCGTCGGCGCGTTGACCACCCGAAGTGTCGGCGCGCTCGAGTCTGCCGACGGAGGTATGTTCGCCATCTGGAGAGCATGGTCGATCGCCGAGCCGAAGAGGGTGCCATCGACCTCGAATCCGCCAAACCGGCCGGTGAGCGCGAGCGACGCACTCCTGGCCCGCTCTGCAACCAGATCTCCCAGCGCCGCCACAGGCTGTAGGCCGGTGACGGCGGTCTCCTCCAGCCGTGCCGTGGGCGCCGCGAACCCGGTGCCTCCGCTCAGCCGAGCCGACCACTGCCGTCCCATCTTCGCGAGGATTGAAACACGCGGGCTCAGGATGGTGCCGACAAGATTCGAGTGATCCAGCCGAAGGCTGGTGGATGAGCGAAGCCAGGGCGTGAACGACCGGTCGTACTGCACGAAGGCACCCGGAGTGGCGGTGGTTCGGTCGAAGCGGGGAACGTCGAACGCCCGCAGTCCTTCGGCGTCGATTGCCGCGCCCAGCACCCAACTGGCACTGCGCCAGGTAGGACTGGCATCGGTCCGCACCAGGGCAACCTCGGCAAAGCCGGAGCGCACCCGGTCCCGCTCGGTCCGCTCGCCGATCAGGTGCTCCTGAAATTGATGGACGGCGGCTCCCCTGAGGCTCAAGGTCCAGCCCGGAGACAAGACCCGTTGTCCGTTCACGCCGAGATCGAAGTGCCGGGTGTCGATCACTTCGGGAAAGGGGTCTCCAGTGGGTGTCACGCCACCATCAACGGTCCCGGCCTCCCGGTTCTCCAGCGTCGTGCCTGCGGTGAGAAGGAGACTCGACCCGGTCCTGTCCGACCAGAAGAGACGCGGCCTCAGGGCCAACCGGCGGTAACCGGGCAGGTCGGTCCAGCCGTCGCCGTCCAGGTCCCGACGTTGCTGGCGATGCCCGCCGGCGAGCAGAGTGTATGCCCACCGCGAGTCCGAACTCAGGGGACCTGCCGCGAAGCCGACCAGGTCCGTCGCATCGCGGTAGGCCTGCGCTGCCAGGAGCTCATGACGGTGGATGGGCTCGCGGGAAAAGAGATTGATCACACCTCCGAGGGCCTGTCCGCCATAGAGCGCTGAGGCGGCCCCTCGAATGATCTCGACCCGGCCGAGATCGAGCGGCGGAATCTGGACCAGGCTCAGGTCGCCGGACTCGGTTCCATAGATCGGGAGGCCATCGGCGAGAACCTGGGTGTAGCGCCCGCGGAGTCCCTGAATTCGCACTGCCACGCCGCCGAGCGAAGGCGCGGTGGTCTGCACCTGGAGCAGCGCGTTCGGCTCGCGGAAGATGTTCACCGCCGAGCCGGGCGAGCTCTGCGATTTCTCCGAGATGTCCTCCTGGGCGACCACGTCGACCTTGAGCGGCGAGTTTTCGGGATTGGTGCCGATCCGGGTGGAGAGCACGGTCACGGAATCGAGCTGGACAGCCACCAGGTCCAGCGTGACGGTCACCCTGATCTCATCATTCCGCGGCACCTGGACCTGGATCGCAGCCGGTTGGAATCCGATGCGCGTGACGCTGATGCGTTGGCGGCCGGCCGGCAGGGTGAGTCGGGCCAGACCGTCTGCGTCGGTCGTTACCAGCTCAGTCCCGGAGCGGACTTCAGCTTCGGCGAGCTGGGTGCCAGCCTCGCTTCGAACAGTGGCGATCACGATGCCACTGGTCGGCTGGTTTTGGGCGAGAACAAGCGCTGGTGCGCAGGGGAGAACGAGGAGGGCCAGCACGGCCGAGGTCGGCGTCCTCATTATCCGTCGTCCGACGTGGTTGACAGGCTTTGTACCGAACCGCAGGGTAACTGCATCACTGAAAACAATAGAGCGATTGTCATCTCTGCGACGTCGGTGTCTCGAGGCGCGCGGCTTCCTCGGTAGCGACGAGCCTGCCGCTCTGCCCGGAGTCACTTGACCCCTACTTGACATATAGCTGTAAAGCTTGGTGCTGCACTCCGAGACATACCGGGAGAGAAGCTCTCCCCCCAGGAGGTCGTATGGGCATGAGACTGGCGTTCACGCTGAGCCTGCTGGCCCTCGTAGCGTGTGACGAGAGCACAACGCCCACGGAACCGGGGGTGCTCCCGAGCGCGGCCGCGGCGGCCGCGGTGAGTTACACCGAGACATCCATAAGCATAGGCTTTCCGGTGGAGGGAGGGTTCGCGAACAGCATCAATGCAGCCGGCCAGGTGGTGGGAACGTCTTTTCTGGGCCGGCCCTTCGATGTGTGGAGTGGATGGATCTGGACCAACGGCAGCGCCATACGAGTGGGCACCCTCGGCGGCCGCGACAGCCGGGCGAACGACATCAACGATCTCGGGCAGGTGGTCGGTTCCAGCCAGAACGCGGCCGGCCTCGAGCGGGCATTCCGCTGGGTGAACGGGAAGATGATCGGCCTGGGCACGCTGGGCGGCCGCGTGAGCCGGGCCCATGCGATCAACAACCGAAATCATGTGGTGGGAGAGAGTCAGCTAACCGGGAATGTTCGAAACCCGGACGGCACTCCGATCATCCACGCCTTCCTGGTCAAGAACGGCGTCATGTCCGATATCGGTACGCTGGGCGGCCGGAACAGCTCCGCGCTGAATATCAACGATGATGGGCAGGTCGTCGGATGGAGTGAAACAACGAATGGCACTCAGCACCCCTTCCTGTGGGAGAATGGGACCATGAAGGATCTCCTTCCTCCAGGCTCAGCCAGCTCTGGCAGCGCGGCTGACATCAGCCCGAGCGGGGTGATCGTCGGATTAGTGAATAAACGTGCCTTCCGGTATGCCGATGGGATCTTGAGGAGTTTGCGCCTAGGGTTCACCGGATCCAGCGTGGCTAGCGGCATTCGTGCCGGGCGCATCGTGGGCAGTCTCACTACTCCCGCCGGCACGAGAGCCTTCGTCCTTGCCAACGGCCAGGTCACCCTGCTGCCCGGAGAGAACAATGGAGCCAGCGACATCAATGCCGCAGGAGTGATCGTCGGCGCGACGTTCGACGAGGACTCTTTCGACAGCCCCTCGCTGTGGACTCCGCAATAGAGGCCCGATCTAGGAGCCGCTAGCCTGTCGTCTCCCGCGGCTGCCCCGCCTGTAGCAGCTGCGCCCAGTCCAGCTCAGCCCAGTCCAGCTCTTCCTCCACCCGCTGAAATGCCGCGTCGCCGATAGTGCCATCGGACCGGAGCGCCATCAGCCGCTTTCGCTGGGCCTCCGTCGCCGCACGCACCGCCGCTGCGTCCCCATCCCGGATGGCGGCATCCTCGACAGACACCGGCGTAGACGCAACCCGCCTGCCGTTCCCGTCCTCGGCCGCCAACTCCTGCTCCGCCCTACGCAGCTGCAGTTGGTACCGATGCCGGACCAGCTCCGCCGTCTCGACTCCCTCGCAGCACTCGGCCGCCCCCAGAGCCGCCCGGAGGGATTCGACCCGGGCCAGCCGCACCTCGTGATCCACCGTTCCGTCGTCCTCCAGTCGCAAGGCCAGCAGCACCGGCCGGAGCGTGAGACCCTGGAGCACGAGCGTGCCCAGCACCACACCGAAGGCCGTGACGAGAATCATGTCCCGGTAGGGGAACCCGATCGGAAGCGCCAGCGCGGCGGCAATGGTCACCGTGCCCCGCATGCCGCACCACCCAACCAGCAGCGCGCTCCGGCGGTCGAGCGCCACCGCGTCCTTCGGGCCGGGCCTGCCACTCGGCTGCGGACGGCAGCGCCACCGGCTGAACCCCGCCGCTCCGGTCACCCACGCCAGCCGCGCCAGAATCACCGCGCCAGTGACCGTCGCCGCTACGATGGCGTATCGCGATCCCTCCGAGCCGGTCAGCCGCGCCGCGATGGACTTGAGCTGAAAGCCCACCAGGATGAACGCGAGCACGTTCAACACGAACACCGTCACCTCCCACACCGCCCAGGACGGGATCCTGATGCGGGCCGGAATGATCTCGGCCGCCACGCGTGACGTCGCCATGGCGAAGACCACCAGCGTGATGATGCCGGAGAGGTGGAGCTGCTCGGCCAGGATCCAAACGCCGAAGGTCCAGCCGAACTGGAATACCACTGAAGTCGCCACGTCATGGATCCGGCTGCTGACGAAGACCGTCGCGCGGGACAGCGCGAGGCCTAACACGACACTGCCAAGGGTGACCACCAGCAGCGTGGGCAGCACGGTCCAGCCGGAGAGAAAGCCGGTGACGGTGGCACCCACCGCGATCCGGTACACGATCAGGGCACTGGCGTCGTTGAACAGGCTTTCGCCTTCGAGAATGACCAGCAGCCGGTGCGGCGGGCGAAGCTGCTTGAGCACTGTGGTCGCGGCCGCGGCGTCGGGTGGGGCTACGATGGCGCCGAGCGCGATCGCCGCCGCCCAGGGAAGGTCGGGCACCAGAATTCGGGCGATGACCGCGACGACGGCAATGGTGAGTGCGACCGCGCCGAGAGCTAGGCCAGTGACCACGCGCCAGTTAGCGCGCAGATCCCGCTGCGAAGAGTCGAAGGCGGCGTCTACCAGGACGGGCGCCACGAACAAGGCCAGGGCCAGCGCGGGATCGAGCGCCATGGTGGGCAGGCCTGGAATGAGGGCCAGCGCGGCCCCGGCCAGCGCCACCAGCGATGGGTACGGTACACCGATCTGCCGCGCCACCGCCGCCAGCACGGCACCGGCCACCAGCAGCGCGATGACGACCTCGAATACTTCCACTAAGACTCCTGGTTGGCAGCTCTGGCTGCTTCCGCCGCCTCCGCCCTGTCCCGAATTCCCTGCACCTCGCGCAAGAGTTGCTGGAACCCGGGATCACCACGAAGCGGCTGGAGCAGCGGATCCCAGGCGAACCATCCGGCACAGGGTAGTCCGGTCTGTGACGCCTGGCTCAACCACCGCCGAGCCTCCCCGAGCCGGCCCAGCTGCGCATATGCCGCGCCGATGCTGTAGGCGACGTGGTGATCCATGTAGCTTCCACCGGTAACTTCCCGCAGCAGGGCCTCCGCTCTGTTTCGCTCGCCTCGGGCCGCCAGGAAACTGGCCAATGCCGCCTTGGCCCGCCCGGCCGCCGATGCCGACGACGAACGGCTCAGCGTATCCAGGGTCGCCTCCGCCCTCGCCCGGTCACCATAATAGAAGTACGCCAGCGCCAGATATGAATCGGAAACCGGCCGGTCACTCAGCCGGCGCACCTGCTCGAACAGCGTGAATGCCTGGTCGGGATGACCGCTGAGCAGCGCGATGACGCCGTCGGTTCTCACCTGCTCCACTCGATTCTCCGGGTTGGCCTTCTCTCCCTCGCGCACCTCCTCCCGGGCCCTCTCGAACAGACCCAGGTGGTAGAACGCGGCAGCGCGGTAATAATGCCCGAGGTCTAGGCTGGGATTGAGCGCCAGCGCGCGTCGGGACTCTTCCAGCGTTCCGTCCCAATTGAATTCCGCCTTGCGGTACACCGCCGCCATGGCCAGATGCGCCTCAGCCAGATTGGGATCGAGGGTCAGGGCGTGGCGAGCCTCCTGCTCCGCCCGTGCTCCCCAGGCCTTCACCTCGGGAGCGGGAGCGAAACGGAGATGCATATCGGCACTCGCCATGGCGAGTCCCGCGCGGGCCAGCGCGTAGTCGGGATCCAGCTGTAGCGCGCGCTCGAAGTTGTCGACCGCGGCCAGGGTGCTCTCCTTGGTGAGCCGCGCCAGCTGGGCCCGTCCCGCGAGATAGTGTTCGTAGGCAGCGGCGTTGCTGGTGTAGTGGCGATAGACCCGGGCTCGCTCTTCGTCGCTCATTCGAATCGACAGCGCTGCGCTGACCCGCCGGGCGATCGAATCCTGAAGCGTGAGCAGATCCTGCCGCGCAAGATCGTAATGCTCGCCCCAGAGCAGGGCGCCGTCCTTTGCCCTCAGGAGCTGCACGCTCACCCGAAGCCGCTCACCCGCCGGTTCCACCGTGCCATTGAGCACATAGTCGGTTCGAAGCGCCTTGGCGACACCACCGATGTCCGGCGCCTGGTTCTGGTAGCGCATAATCGCGCTGGTGGGACGCACCCGTAGCTGACGCACGTTGGCCAAGCGGGTGATGATCGCGTCAGGAATCCCGATGCTGAGCGCTCCGGTCTCGTCGCCCTGGAGCAACGGGCGGAACGGCAGGATTGCGACGGTGGTGAGCCCATCCGATGCCTCGTTGTCGCTGAGGACCAACGAGTAAACCAGATAGGCGCCGCCGCCCAGGAGCAGCGCCAGGGCGGAGAGAACCGCGGATCGCGCGCGCCGGCGAGGCGGCAGCTCGGGCGGCCGGCGCTCGGCTGCACCGGAGAGTGAGGCCGGCTGGTGCAGCGCCGCGGCAAACTCGGCGCCGGTGGCGAAACGGTCGGCCGGAAGCTTCTCCAACGACCTCAACAGCGCCAGCTCCACCGCCTCCGGCACCGTCTCCCGCAGAGTCCGAACATGGGGGGTCGGCTCCAGGAACCGCTTCGCGACCACGCTCTGCGCAGTGGGACCGGTGAATGGCGGTTCGCCCGCCAGCATCTCGAAGAGCACGGTGCCGAGCGCGTAGATGTCACTTCGACCATCGACGGTGCTGCTGGCGGTGGCCTGCTCCGGGCTCATGTAGGTCGGCGTACCCAGGGCCAGACCGGTCTCGGTAAGGCGGCTGTCGCGGCCAGCATCGATCGCTCGGGCAACCCCGAAGTCGGCGACCAGCGCCTGGCCGTCGGAGAGCAGGATGTTCTCCGGCTTGATGTCGCGGTGAACCACGCCGTGGCGGTGGGCGTAGTCCAGGGCGAGCGCAATCTCGGACGCGAGCCGAACGGCATCGTCGATGGGGAGCTGCACCTCCCGCTCCAGGCGCTGCCGGAGACTCTCGCCCTCGACGTAAGCCATGGTATACCAGAGCAGCCCGCCGGCCTCGCCCGAGTCGAGCAAGGTGAGAATGTGAGGATGCTGAAGGCGCGCGGTGGTTCGGATCTCCCGGAGAAAGCGCTCGGCGCCGAGAGAGGCGGCGAGGTCGGGGTGAAGCAGCTTCAGTGCGACCGACCGGTCGTGTCGGAGATCGCGGGCGAGATAGACGGTTGCCATTCCCCCATGGCCGAGCTCGCGTTCGACGATGTAGCGGCCCTGAAGAGCATCATTGAGGACGGACGGTGGGAGCACAGGCGCATGGCCGGGAGAGGTGAGGGGAAATCTGCAGATGGGTGCGGGAGGAGGGAAGCCGGGGTACTGTCCGGCCACAGAGTGGCCAGCTCCTTACAGCAGCAGCGCAACTACGATGTCAGAGCCCTAAACAGTTCCGGCCTGATCGCAATGAACAGCGCTATCATAAGCCCGACGACCAGCCCCATGATTGCGCCGGCAGCTACTCCGCGCCAAAACACCTTTTGTTCGCTGGGCGTCATCTCAACCTCCCAAGGGCACGAGAAAGCCTACCACATCCTAGGTCAACTGTAACGTCGCCACTTAATCGGGCAAGGACTTCTGGCAACAAAGAGAAACGCCCCCGCGAGCCGGGGGCGTTCTCCAGGGACAGTCAGGCACTCACGGACTAGTGATTGTCCCACCCATAGTGATTTCCGTTGTCATGATGATCCCGGTCGTCGTCGCGGCCGTCGTGATCCCGGCGGTCGTTACCACTGTACCGGTGCTGCTTCCACTGATCGTCGTTGATGTAGTACCGGCCCCCCCGCTCGTACACGACCACCTCGCGGAGGATCGTGCGGCCGAACGGGCGACGATAGAAGCGGGCTCCGTCGGAGTAGACGGTGATCACCCGATACCCGGACCGCTTCCACCAGCGGTGCCGGCCGCGAATCCGCTCGACGACCACCACCTGCGCGCCCATGGTTCTGCGGGCGCGATCGGCCAGTCCGGTATTGGGACTGCCCTGAATGATCACGGCACCCTGCGTCGTAGTCTGAGCCGAGAGTGGCGCTGAGATCAGGCCGAGCACCAGGCCGGCACACCAACGCACCGCTATACTGCGCTTCATAAAGCCTCAAAGTGTTGGGGAACGGCCGATCACTACGCGAGCCGTGTGCCAACGCCTAAGCTCTTGCGCCGCAAAGGGTGCAAGAAACTGC
>JBJMPB010000496.1:0-3604 GCA_045803455.1 Gemmatimonadales bacterium
AGCTTAGGTGTAATGGGTGTAATGCGCACTGGGTTGAACCGCACTGAATGAGAGTAGTGCTGAACGGCCCGCCGCCTAAGAGCAGGATCCTACCGCGCGGCAACCTGATCTCGCCGACACGTCGCTTTGCGCCCTTGCACGCGGCCTTTCAACGTCTCCTCAGGGTGAAAGTCACCTGTCTCAAGACGCTGGAACCGTCAGCTCACGCCATAATAGAACCAGGGCCGCCATGAGGGCAGGCCCCAAGAACAGGCCCAGCAGGCCCCAGGTCTCAACCCCGCCGAAAATGCCGAACAACACCCACACGAACGGCAACTGGGTCGCCCCGCCAATCAACGCCGGCCGGATGACGTGGTCGGCCACCGCCAGGACAGCGAGCCCGAGTGCGACGATCACCACCGCGGCAATGACCGCGCCTTGGGCCGCCAGTAGCACGGCTGCAACAACGAAGACGACCGGTGCGCCGAACGGGATGATGGCCGCCACGGCGGTGAGCGCCCCGAGCAGGACCGGATGGGGGACGCCAGCGATCCAATAGGCAAGGCCAAGCACCGCGCCCTCGCCCAAGCCGACTAGAACGAGGCCGTTCACGGTAGCGTGCACCGAGGCGATCATCTGCCGCCCAATGCGCTCGCCCCGCGGCCCAACCAGCCGGTCGCTTGCGGTGAGCAGTCCTTGCGCCAGCGCGGGGCCGTCCCGGAAGACGAAGAACAGCGTCAACACGGTAAAGGCGAACAGCACGATCCGATGTACAAGCTGCGCGCCGAACTCCCGCGTGAGCGCGAGAAGCCGCTCGTGGTTGACGCGCCCCCATAGCCCGGATTGCGCGGCGGGGATGGCGAGATTGTCATGCCACCACGCCCCGATTTGCATGCCGAACGGAAGGCGAGAGATCCACTCCGGCACGGGCAGGCCCGCCGCTTGGAGCTCACGGAGCCATTGCAGGATGTCGTGTGCCTCCCGCGCGGCCTCGAACAAGGCGAGCACGAGGGGGAGGATGAAGACGAGGGCGACGGCAACGGTAAAGAGGGCCGGCAGGAGCACGTTATCCCGACCCGGCGGCCACCGCTGCTGGGTACGCTGGTAAAGCGGCCAGAGCGCGACCCCGAAGATGGCTGCCCAGGCCAGAGCAGGCCAGAAGCCCCGCACCGTCCAGGCGCCGAGCAGGACGAGGATGGCGACCAGCGCTGTCCGGGCGAGAGCTTGCGGGCGAAGGGCCGCGGCTCCGGGGTTCGGCTCATCATCCTCTGCTAAGGGCATAACCTCGGCCGGTCGGTTGTAGCGTTCCATCGCAAGCTCCCCTCCAGGCGCATCGATCACGAGTAAGCCCGAGCCGTTACAGAAGCCCACGGTTGAGGATGAACATTGCTGGCGACGCTCTTGGCATCACCGCCTAACACAGGCTCGGCCCAATGCCGCGCAAGGTCGGCTCAAACATCTTCACCCGATGGACGCTGAAGGTGATCTCCAACTCCTAGCCGCAAACCGTTGTCCTCGGCCGATTAGACCGCCGACGCCCGCGGCGGCTACAGGCCAAAGGTCGACCGACGCGCCGCGCGGCTCCGTTCCGGACTGCACCCGAAAAGACCTGAATGGGACAGTCGGGCCTGTGCAAGACCGTGTGCACGATAATGCGCAACACGGCCCGAGCCCCCATGCCAACTCGAAGATCGGGCAGTCGTGCTCTCGTGAGTGCTCGACGGCGCGTGCCGCCCTTGCCTCGGGCGGGGCAACCTAAGCGGCTGTATCGCCTGCCCCTCGTTGCGCAGCAGACCGGCGGCGCCGTCCCTGAACGGCCTTCACCGCTCCCGTGCGATGCTCTTCGCTGACCGGCTCCACCGCTCGTCCATCCAGGTCATGGCGCATCGCATCTTTCCGGGCACAGGCCATGAAGTAGCCTGTGCTGCGCGTGTACGCCCGAAGCGCCCGCGCCAGCGCTTCTGGTTCAGCCCCGGGCCGCAGCAGAGCCAAGAGTGCGTCCCAGATCCCAACCCGCAACGGCAGAAGAGGATCGCCCACTTGGTTCGGCAGGACAGCAGGCGGCTGGGTCAAGAGCGCCCGCAAGGCCGTTGCATGCGCCACGTCCCACTCTCGCGCGGCAATCGGCCCAGACGGGGCGCGTCGTTGACCGGTAGGTTTGGTGGCCTTCTGGGCCTTGACGGCCCCAACAGAAGCGCGGGGCGGATCGAGGGGTTGTGTCATGCCTGACCTGGAGGGCGTAGGACCGTTGATCCGGCGCATGGTTTTGCCTGTTCATTTCTGACGTATCCAACCAGAGCTACTGGGCCGCTGCTCGTGTTGCCGTACATTCTGGGCACCACTGGCCCACAAGCCGGTCACTCCTCGCTCGCAGCTGTTACAACCGGTGAGGCATCGGTTTCGAGCGACACCCAGGCCCGGCCGGTCTGGCTCTCGCGCTTCACGAACACGTAGCCGGTGCGCGTCCAGGGCAGGATCGCCGCGCGCTGGTTATCGAGAATGAAGTCGCCGCGGTCGGTCCGGATCATCAGCACGGCATGACCTTCGCCCTTGTCGTCCTGGACCACGGTCATCCGCATGGCACGCCGGGGCAGGCCCTGTTCGGCGAGCAGTTTGCGCTTGAGGAGCTGATAGTCCTCGCAATCTCCCCAACCGTCATCTGGAATATCCCAGCGGTCGACCACACCCCAATGCTTCAGATCGGTGATCGGCTTGATCCGCCGGTTGATCGCGCGATTGATGGTGACCAGCATCCGCCAGACATCCGGGGTCAGAGCGATGACCTTAGGTTCCGCTGGATCAATCGTACATTCGCTCGGCCTGCGCCGGCAAAAGTCGATCCAGGCCGGGGTTGGATTGGCCTTCCCGGTTCCGGCCAGTTTAGAGGAGGGCGGCAGAGCGGCGAAGGTTTGCGCCCTCACAGCGCCGGTCAGACCGAAGGCAAGGCTTGCCGCAATGAGGGCGATCGCGGGAACTGTGATGCGACGCGCACTGATCCGCTGTGTGTGCGACACGGCGCGCCCGACAAGAGCCTGGCGCATGGCCCCCACCTTTTTGTCGATCGTTCTTGAATGACGCCTCGGCCTGGTTAAGCCCTGGTTAACGCAGCTGAGCGCCGGGGTTCAGAGGGAAAGGAACAACTGCGCCCACGCTCGGGGCGCTACCCTATGTGCCGGGGTGCAGGGCGGAGCAGGGCGAGTGCATTCCGTAGTTGGTCCTCTGTGATGCTTGTCGTGTACCCGCCTCAGGCCGCGATCTGTTGCTCCTCGCTGTAGGCCCGTGCGCAAGCAGGTTGATGGGGGCGTGAGTTCGCCATCGAATGGGGGAGGGCGGTCCGGGGCATTTCGGGCTACGTGGTGGGCCTGAGCCGGTCGGGGCAGGATTTCTGGATTGATGTCCAACGCTATCGATCAGGAGCAATGATTGGCTGCCTCATGTAGCGGTTCGCGCCCCGGATACGTGCGCTGCCAGAGGGGCACCCGTTACGTCCGATAACCCGGTCTTACCGGACCGACCGCACCCGCAACACCCGCGGCGGTTTTGCGGCGTCTGACCGGGAGAAAGCGCCGCGGCGTGCGCCATGGCCGGCGGGCCCCGCACGGCCGAAGGATCGCCGGGTCCCTCG
>JBJMPB010000045.1:0-11731 GCA_045803455.1 Gemmatimonadales bacterium
CGGATTGAGCGTAGCGGTCACGCGACGGCGCTCCCCGCGGCAAGCCGCTTCAGGACGTGCTCCGATATTCCTTTCAGAGTCTCGAACACGCCGGTGCCATGCAGGGCGTCGGCGCTGAAGCTCTGCACCGCCCGGAAATTCAGCGCGTCATCCATCTCCTCCTGAGTCAGGATGAGGTCGCGCGGAAGATCCTGTTTGTTGTACTGGAACACGACCGGGAGCTGCCGGATGTCCACACCCTGCGCCAGCAGGTTGTCCTGCAGGTTCTGCAGACTCTCCAGATTATCGTCGAAGCGGCGAGCCTGACTGTCGGCCACGAACACCACTCCGTCGGCCCCCTGCAGCACCAGCTTCCGAGTGGCGTTGTAATAGCTCTGGCCCGGCACCGTATAGAGCTGGAACTTGGTAGTGAAGCCGGAGATCGAACCCAACTCGAGAGGGAGAAAGTCGAAGAACAGGGTCCGGTCGGTCTGGGTTGCCAGTGACACCATGCGACCCCGGCGCGACTCAGGAACCCGGCCGTAGACGTACTGCAGGTTTGTCGTCTTCCCCGAGCGGCCCGGGCCGTAGTAGACGATCTTGCAGGTGATTTCCCGGGCGGTGAAGTTGACCAGAGACATTCGCGCTACCGTCCAAAGAGTTCTTTGAGGCTTGTGTCCAGCTCACGCTCGAAGTTTTCAGGCAACGGCTGGTTCTCCGGCTGCTCCCGCGGCGCGGCCTGAACCAGTTCCTCCACCATCTGATCGAAAAAGAGCTGCACCAAGCCCACCGATGTCTCCGATCCGAATACCACCAGACCAATCCACCGCCCCCGCGGCGTGCCGAAGGCGGAGAGCATGCAGCTCTGGCGGTTTCCCCTGTGCACCAATGCGGCAAACCGGGACGTTGCCATCAATCGGGCGAGCTCGTCGGTCGACGCCACGATCGCGGCTCCCAGCGCTGCCGCGGTCATCACCTCCACCGAGCGGGAGAATCCGTGCTGCGCCACGACCTGTCCCGAGGTAGTCATCAACAGGATGAGCCGGGCGGAGGATTCGGTGATGAACGTCTGCAGGGGCGCCGCCACCCAGGGCTCGAGCGCTCGCATCAGGCCAGGCGACCCACCGCATCCAGCATCTGAACCCGAGCGAGGCCCAGGTTTGCATCGGTGCCCGTGACCGCCACCAGCACCAGGTCGCTCCGGCCCGGCGCCGCAAGCACGGAGCCGTTGTCGCCCCGAAGGTGCACGAATGTGGGCGCAGGCATGCCGGCCTGCTGCGTGGCACGATCCAGCCGCTGGACCAGACTGGCTGCCAGAGCGGCGATCGCGCGACCATCAATGCCGTCCATCAGCCTCTCGGCAACGACGAGCCCGTCAGTGCCCGAGATCAGCAGCGAGCCCTTTACCCCGGGAACCTGAGTGACCCGCTCCAGCGTGTCTTGGGCATCGGTCATGTGTGACTCTCGAGCCAGGCTCGCGCCTCCCGGGCGGCACGCTCGGCGAGCAGCCCGAGTCGCGCCATCGGCAGCGAAGGATCTCGCACCGTAAGCAGCATGGTGTCCGGCGTGGGCGCCACCAGGAACAGGTTTCCTTCGGGCGACTCCACTGCAATCGCCCGCCATCCGCCCAGGCCGAGCAAGCGGCTCGTCCGGCCGGCCTCCTTGGAGACTCCGGCAAGCTCAGCAGCTACCCGATCCCCTACATCTTCGTTGCTGGGACTGAACAGAGTTCCATTGAGCCGGAGGCCCTTGCCATCCACCAGCATGATGCCGTGATCGGCCCGGCCGTTGGCCTCGCTGGTGCCATTAACCGCGTGAGTGGCAAGAGGTGGCGGAACCTCGACTGAGAGGGCCTCGGGTTCCGGCGCTGAGGGATCCGGCCTGGCCGGAGCCGCGCCGGCTCCCTTCACTCGCTCAATCGCTTGACCGATGGTGGGGTCATCGGGATCGATTTCAGCGGCGCGCCGGAGATGCTCCAGAGCCGCCGGAGTGTCGCCGGCGCGGAAGTACAGAAAGGCGATCCCCTTCAAGGCGCCAATTCGCATGGGGTCAAACCGAAGCGCTTCGGCCCAGGCATCGAAGGCGCCTGCGAGATCGCCCTGATCGCCCAGGATCCGGCCCAGCAGGTCGTGCGCATCAGCCAGTGCGGGATACCGAGTGAGTCCGCCCCGCGCCACCTTGTAGGCGGCATCGAGCTGCCCGCGGCGGCGCAGCGCTTCACCGAGTTCCAGAAATGCCAGGCTCGCCGGCTCATCCGCCAGTCGGGTCGTCAGGGTCTTGATGTCGTCACTCACGATAGCTCTCCAGCTCTTCCGCCAGGATTTCCGCTGCTTGTCTCAGGCGCTCAACCTCGGGAGACAGCGCTTCTTCCGCCGGGGTTCGCGTGCCCAGGCGCGACCAGCTCTTCCAGGTCTCCGCCGCGCCGCGAAAACGGCCCAGCGCCGCCTGACACACACCCATCAGCCGGCGGGCCTCCGGCATCAAAGGATCCGCTCGAAGAACCTCCTGCACCGCCTGAGCGGCCTGTTCGAACTGTCCCTTGGCCAGCGCTTCTCGCACCGGGAGAAGCGGCGTGCTGTGGTCCTTGCCATTTTGACTCGAGCCTGCATCCAGTACCACGACTCCGGCTTCTGCCAAGGTGTAGATAGTGCGAGCCACGTCGAACTCGGATTTGCCCAGAAGGTCGGCTAGGGTTTGGAGGTCGCGCAAACCATCGACCGCCGCCAGCACCTCCCACTGAAACGGAAGCAGATCCAGCTTGCCCTTTGCCGCTGAATCCGGCGGCGGCAGCTTGGGCACCACCCGCAGGTGAGGCAGTTTGTCTTCCATCCGGGACCACTCGTCCGAGCGCCGGGCCGATTCCATCAGCAGCCCCTCGGTCGGAATCCGGATGGGGGACTCCACCAGAGCTTCCGACACGGCGGATTCCTCGAACCGGAAATGCCCCTCGGTCCAGCCCAGGAGATCGAGGATTGCTTCCTCGATCTGAGCCTTCAATTGGCGATCGAGCTCCCGCCGGTTGATCGCGCCATTTCCCACCAGGATGTCCCCCAGGCGGCGCGAGTCTCCCTTCTCCTGCTGGGCGAGTGCCCGATCCAGGTCTATTGCCGAGATCTTGCCCAGCCGCACCAGTCGAGCCCCGAAGCGCTGTGGGTTCTTTCCCATGCTCGCCGCGACGACGCCGCCCCGGTCGAAGGTGACCGATGCCGATGTCTGGCGCAGCTCGGAGGTGACGCGCAGAACCCCGGTCTTCCGGCCCAGATCGAGCAGCTGAAAGACATCCTGGATGTGGAATTCCTTCAGCGGACCTTCGAGCGCCATGTCTCAGCCTGCCCCGGCAAAGATGTGCTGGAGATCGCGGGCAGATCGAGCCCGGCTCCGGGCCTCGTTGGCGAACGGTCCATCCGGGTCCAGCTCGACCACCCGCTCCCATACTTGAACCGCCTGGTCGAACTGACGCTGGCGGGCGAAGCCGGTACCCTGGTGGTACAGCGCCGCCGGGTGGCGAGGGTCGAACCGGAGCACCCGCGCAAAAGCCTCGAGGGCCTGGACGGTCCGCCCGTCCTCGAGCAAGGCCCGGCCCAGCGCCGTCAGCGCCTCCAGCTCATAAGGATCGGCTTCCAGGACCTGGACCAACACTGGAATCGCCGCCTGAGCCGATTCGGTACGGCGGATCAGGTCGGCCAGCGCCAGTGCGGCCGGGGCGTAGGTGGGCAGCAGGTCGAGCGCCCGCTCGTAGGCGGCTCGGGCAGAGGTCCAGTGGTGCTGTTCCTCCTCCAGGGCGGCGAGCTCGCACCAGACTCGAACCAGAGAGGGATCCAGCTGAAGCGCCGACTGGAAAGCGGCGAGCGCATTGCTACGATCGCCCAACCGGGCGGAGGCCTGGGCCTCGAGATGAAACAGGTCTGCCTGGCCGGGCGCGATCGCCTGGGCTCTCCGAACTATCTCGAGGGCACCGGCGGCATTGCCGACGGCGAGTCTTACCCGCGCCGTGGTCCCCAGAACCGCCACATCGGCCGGGGCTCGGGAGGCGAGCTCATCGGCCAGGGGAGCGGCTTCGGCTCCGCGGCCCAGCGAGAGCAGCGCCCTGATTTCGCCGACCAGCGCGCCGGTGTGCGCTTTCGCCAGGATCCGTGCCTCACGGTAGCGCTCCAGCGCCTCGCCATAGAGGCCACGGCGGGCGAAGATATCGCCTAGAAGTACCGTGGTAGGCGCTGTGGGGGCACCTCGGGCCATGGCGCGATTGAGCTCGGTCGAGGCCTGGTCGAGCAAGCCCCTTGCTATGAGATCACGAGCTCCGTTCAGCGATTCTTCGGCGGGCCCGGCCCGGGGAGTCGGGGTGCTGGCCGGGGCAAGTTCCTCGAACAACTGATCCAGGACCGGTGACTCGAAGCTGAACTCGCCGGCCAGCTCTTCGCCACTCACTTCGGCCACCAGCTCGGGCGCGATGGCGATTGTCGGATCTTCGTACTGGAGATCGATGGTAAGCGCGAACTTCTGCGGCACGTAGAGCGGCTCCAGCTCGAGCGCACGCCGCGTCTCCCGTAGCGCACCGTCGAAGTCGCCCAATTGACTGAGCACAAAGCTCAGGTTGTAATGGGCACCGGCGAAGTCGCTGTCCAGATCCACCGCTCGGCCAAAGGCGTTGCGGGCATCCTCGAAGCGTTTCATCTCTACCAGCACCAGTCCCACACCGTTCCAGCCGATGGCGCTGGCCGGCTGCTCCGTCAGGGCGCGCTGGTACTCCTCCAGCGCGGACTTGTACTGCCGCCGCTGGAAGTGAAGCAGGGCCAGATTGAGCCGCGCCGTAAGTAGCGGATGGTCACCGGTGAGGGCTTTGCGGAATGCGCCAACGGCTGTTTCGCTCCCGGTCTCACTGGCCCGGATGACGCCCAGATTGTTCCAGGCCAGCTGGTAGGCGGAGTCGATGCCGACCGCCTTCTGATAGGAGGTAATGGCTTCCTTCCGCCTTCCCGACTGGTGCAGGCACACGCCGCGCTCGTTCCAGAGCTTGGGCGAATCAGCGTGCTCCTTGACCAGTTCGTCGTACAGCTTCAGCGCCGCCGAGAGGTCGCGCCGCAGGATGTGAACCTCGGCCATCGCCTGCAGGTTGAGCCGGCGGTCCTCTCCAGCATCGAGCGCGAGTTGGTACTCCCGCAACGAATCTTCGTAGTAGCCCTGTTGCCGGAGCGCTAGGCCCAGGTTGTAGTGCGCCAGGAGTGAACCCGCAACAGACTGGGGGGCTGGTGCTCTCGGAGCAGCGGGGACGCTCGGAGGCGGGGAGGGGGGGATGTCCTTTCCCGGCTCCTCCCTTCCCCGCTTCCCCGTTGTCGCGCTGCCAAGCGCGAGATTCGCCTGCGCCCGTCCCAACATCGGGTTCAGCTCGATGGCGCGCTTGGTTGCCGCCCGAGCCGCGTCGTGCTGGCCCAGCTCGCCGTAGACGAAGGCGAGGAGATAGTGCGCCTCGGCGTAGTTCGGATTGCTAGCTACTGCCTCTTTCAGGGCCACCAACGCCAGCTCGGTGAGGCCGCGGTTGTAGAGCACCTCGCCTCGATGAAACCGGACCACCGGATTCTCCGGCTCCTCCTCGCAGGCTCTCGCCAGCCAGTCACTCGCGGCATCGAGCCGGCCTCGCGCCTTTTCCGCCAGCCCGAGCTGGAGCATGGCAGGGACATCCTTGGGATGACTGGCCAGAAGCTCCTGGAACTCGATGATGGCGTCTTCGTGGCGGCCCAGCATGGCAAAGGCCCGACCTAACTCCCAGCGCGGCTCCCGAGCCTTGGGCGCGCTTTGGACCCGCTGCTTCAGCTCTCCGATCTTGCGATCGTAGTGGCCGCTTTCCCGGTAGGCGATCTCCAGGTTGGTCTGTGCCACCTGCATCTTGGGGTCGAGATCCAGCGCCCGGGCGAACTCCGCGATTGCCTCTTCAATCAGGCCTTTCTGGTAATAGAGGACACCGAGGTTGTTGTGGGCACCGGCATCGGACGGATCGATGCGGGAGGCGAAGGATCGGAGAACGGTGAGATCGCGCTCCGAGAGCGCGGGAGCCGGCATGGCGCTACGGCAGGCGGATGGCGTCGAAAATCGCCCGGAGCGACGACATGTCGGGCAGCAGCAGGAAATGACCCCCCAGCGTGTCCGGGGCTCCCTCCACTTTGAAGGTGGTCTCTACGCAGAAAGCGTAGTCCCGCTCGTGCCCGAAATTGAGCTGGGCGGTGGTGAGCACGGCCCCGCTCAAATCGATGACCAGGCTGGGGACGGAGGGTATCAGCATCATGCCCATGAAATCGCTCAGGGCATTCAGGTAGGCGCTGGCGAGGATGTTCCCGGTTTCCTTGAGCCCGGACTGCTCCATCTCGCCCAACTGCTGAGTGGTGCCCACTGGCCGGCGAAACAGGAAGTCACACACCGTGTAGGCGGACCTCTGGGGAAAGAGCACCAGAGCGCGGCCGGTCAGGTCGCCCATCATGTGCATGAGCACCGCGGCCACCACCTCATCGGGCGCGGTGACCAGGTCGCAGGCCTCCTCCAGCGGGCGAACAAACACCCGGGGCACGGTGATCATGATGGTGCGGTTGGTCATGCCGGAGAGCGCAGTGGCGGCGTGGCCGGCACCGATATTGGCCACCTCGCGAATGGCGTCGAGCTGTGACTCCTTCAGGTCACGGACTTCCATGTGAGCCTCCTAGAGGAGCGCCGCTGCGTCCAGAATCAACGCAGGCGCACCATCGGCGAGAATCGTCGCGCCGCCCACGAACGACGGGAGCCCCCGGGGGGCGTCGAACGGCTCGACCACGATGTCTTGCTGCCCTACCAGCGCATCGACCACCAGCGCGGCTCGGCGCTCACCCACTTCCAGGATCACGGTGGGCCGGCGCCTCGAGCTGGAGCCCACCCGGGCCGCGATCAGGTCGCGCAAGTGAACCGTCGGTATCACCTGGTCCCGCACTACGAGCGCCTCGCGATCGCGCAGCGCCGTTACCATCGCGCGATCGAAGTCGATCGTCTCGGCGACATAGGCCAGCGGGACAGCGTACCGCTCGCCACCGGCCTCGGTCAACAATGCGCGGACGATGGCCAGGGTGAGCGGAACGCGAATCAGAAAGGTGGTGCCCTTTCCCAACTCGCTGCGGACCTCGAGGGTCCCGCCCAACGCGCGTACCCGGCTCATCGCAACGTCTACACCCACGCCTCGCCCGGACACTCCGCTGACCTGCTGGGCGGTGCTGAAGCCGGGGCGCGCCAGAACCCGCACCAGGAGGTCGTCGGTCAGCGTATCGGTGTCAGGTGCCATACCGTCGCGACGAGCCTTGGCCAGGATCTTATCGCGATCGATCCCGCGGCCGTCATCGGTAACTCTGATCGCAACGGTATTCCGCTCCCGAGCGGCAGAGATCAGAATGCGACCTTCGGCCGGCTTGCCCCCGCCGGTCCGATCGGCCGGAGACTCGAGCCCGTGATCCGCCGCGTTTCGGATGAGGTGCACCAGAGGCTCGCCGATCTCATCCAGGATTGAGCGGTCCAGCTCGATCTCGTCGCCTTCGGTATCGAAGCGGATCTGCTTGCCCAACTCCCGCGAAAGGTCGCGCACCAGGCGAGGAAACCGTTCGAACACCTCGCCGACCGGGGTCATGCGGGAGGCAAGGACCTCGCCCTGCATGCTGGAAACGAGGCGGCTGACCCTCTCGCTCACTTCCATGAGAACCGGATCGCGCGACTCCGTGGCCAGAGCGCCGAGGCGGTTCTTCGCTACGACCAGCTCGCCAACCTGCTTCATCAGCAGATCGAGTCGCCGCAGATCTACCCGAATTTGCCGATTTGCTCCGGGTTGCGAATCGCCACCGGCCGCGAGTGCCTCGACGATCTCAATGGTCTCCACGTCACCAACTGCCAGCAGCGAGGCTGTAATCTCAGAGTCGGACAACCGGGTCTGCAGCCGGAAGGAGAAACGGCCGTCGAAATCATCCCTCTCGAATTCAGCTAAAGGCGGCCGTATCGTGCTCGCGGTACCCAGGGTCTCCGCTCGCCGCAGCACCAGTGCGGCCCGCGCGCCACGCATCACTGCACCAGGACGAATGGTCACCTGGATCGGTCGAAAGCGAGGAGCATCCGTAATACGCCGGGCCGGCGCAGGTGTCTCCGGTGCGGCCGCGGACGGGCCAGCGGCTGAATCTGCTTGGGCTGCTTGTTCCAGATCAGCCAGGAGCGCGGCATCCGCCGGCTCCTCTGCCCCAGTGGCGCCGGCTGCTTCCACGGCCTTGCCCAGGGTGTCAATCGCCCGGAAGAGCAGTTGGAACACTCCGGAGCTACCCTGTAGCCGCCCCTTTCGCAGCCCATCCAGCAGGTTCTCGATCCCGTGGGCCAGCTGCGCCACGGCCGAGTAGCCCATCGTCGCCGCCATGCCCTTGATCGTGTGGATGGCCCGGAACAGCCGATCCACCGGCTCCACTGCGGCCGGCTCCTTTTCCCACTCGAGCAAAGAGCTGTTGCAGGCTTTGAGATGCTCGCGGCTTTCCGCAAGAAACAGCGTGGCGTACTTGGACAGGTCCATGGATTACGCCAGGACGCGCTGTACCGCCTCGAGAACACGGGAAGGCTGGAAGGGCTTCACGACAAAATCCTTGGCCCCGGCCTGGATCGCTTCGACCACCAGAGCCTGCTGCCCCATGGCGCTGCACATCAGGATTTTGGCTTCGGGGTCTGACTTGCAGATCTCCCGCACCGCCTCGATGCCGCCCATGTCGGGCATCACGATGTCCATGGTGACGAGATCGGGCTTGAGCTCGCGATACTTCTCGACCGCCTGAAGCCCGGACTCGGCCTCGCCCACGACCTCGAAGCCCGCCTGGCTCAGGATGTCGCTGATCATCGTGCGCATGAAGATGGCGTCATCGCAGACGAGCACGGTGTGGTTCACGGAACTCCTCCTTTAGCTTCCGATGATCGGCGCGAACACGGCATCAACGTCCAGCAGAATAAAGTGCCGGTTCGACTCCAGTCCTACCGCCTTGACCAACCGGGGGTCCACCCCGGGGAGCTCCCGCCGTTCCACCACGGAGGCGGCGGGCACTTCGAGGAAATCCAGCACCTGTCCGACTCCAAGCCCGTAAGCCTTCCCTTTGACCTCGAGCACGACAATGGCGCCCTCGTCGGACAGCCTCCGCTCCTGTTGCAGGAGCATGTGTCCGTCGAGAACGGTCAGCAGGCTTCCTCGAACGTTGACCAGCCCCTCGACTGTGTCCGCCACCCCGGGAATACGGGTGGCAGGTAGCCGGGGGAGGATCTCACGCACGATCCCTGCCGGGGCCGCGCAGACAACCTCACCGATGCGAAAGATGACGGCGTGAAGCGCGGAAGAGTTAGCCATCTCTATTGAAGAAACGAAGATAGCGGAGGGGGTCTGACCGATCAACCAGTTCTTTGCCACCAGCCGCTGCGAGTGCCGGACGTAAGTCATCGGGCCATTCGGCGATGAACTCAAGTGGTGCTCCGCTCACAGGATGGCGGAATGCCAGAGCGGCCGCGTGCAGGGCCTGCCGGGGAGTGCTGCGGCCGAGGAGTTCGGCATCGCGGCGCTGCGCGCCGGAAATCCGACGACTGCCGCCTCCGCTATAGATCGGATCGCCGACGACCGGATGTCCCACATGCTCCAGATGCACTCTGATCTGATGAGTTCGGCCGGTGTGCAGCTCCAGCCGCAGTAACTCGACCACGTCGAAGCGGGCCGCCACGAAGGCGTCGGTCCGGGCGGCGCGCCCGCCGGCTACGATCGCCATGCGCTTTCGATCCTGGGCGTGCCGCCCCACGGGAGCCTCGATGACGAGAGGGCTGGCGTCGAGGTGTCCCCAAGCCAGGGCGGCATAAGTCCGGCGGACTCGGCGCGCGGCGATCGCGGCGCCCAGCCGGCGATGGGCCAGGTCGGTCTTCGCGATCAGCATGAGACCGGAGGTGTTGCGATCCAGCCGATGCACGATGCCCGGTCTGCCCTCGGCACCACCGGCCAAGGTGGTGCCCCGGGCGACCAGCGCGTTGACCAGAGTGTCGTCCCAGTGGCCCGGCGCCGGATGCACCACGAGCCCCGCCGGTTTGTCGATCACGGCGAGGTGTTCGTCTTCGAAGATGATGGTGAGGGGAATGGCGCGGGGCTGAAGAGTTCGTGGAGGCTCGGACTGAGGAAGGCGCAGGTTCACAGTCTCACCCCGGGAGAGCAGCCGGGATGCCCGGGCGATCTTTCCTGCGATGCTTACTCGCTTGTCGGCAATGAGCCGGGCTGCCTGGGTTCGGGAGAGTCCGAGCTGATCGCTGAGGAAGCGATCCAGACGCTCGGTTTGGGCGCTGACAACGGTGAATGAGATCTCGGTGGCATCGGTCGGGGCCGCGTCACCGCCATGCTCGGACGCTCCCCCACTTCCCTGCTTCCCGGCCGACTTCACACCGCCGAAGCCGATTCCGGCTCCGGCCGGCGGGCATCCTCCCGCCATAGCGAGATCGCCAGGGCGATGGCCCCACAGCTCACCGCGATGTCGGCCACGTTGAAGGTCGGCCACCGCAGCGCGCCCACGCCCACATCGAGAAAATCGACGACGCCTCTCGAGCTCCGCACCCGGTCGATGAGATTTCCTACCGCACCTCCAGCCACCAGGCCGAGGGCGAGCTGGCGGAAGCGGTCGCCTACGGGACTGGTGCGCGACATCCGCGCCAGCACGAAGACGGCAACCAGGGCCACCGTAAAGAAGATCCAGCGGGAGTACGGCCCGACATGCAGGCCGAATGCCGCGCCCTGATTGTAGACCAGGCGCAGCTGAAACCAGTCGCCAAATACCGAAATCCCTGGGGTGCGGAGCAGCGTGGCCTCGGCGATCAGTTTGGTGATCAGATCGAGCACCACCGTTCCGACCGCGGCCCCGATGAAGACCCGCCGCTCCGGACCGGCCAGCAGAGGATCAGCGGCGTTTGCCATCTTCCTCTTTCTCCTTGCAGGTGATGCAGAGCCGGGCATGCGGCAAGGCGTCCAGCCGTTCGAAGTTGATCTCCTGGCCGCACTGCTGGCAATGACCGAACTTCTCGGGATTGCCATAGAGCCGCCGCAGCGCCTCGTTCACATGCCAGAGATACCGGCCCTCCTGTGAGGCAAAGAGGAACTGCTTCTCGCGCTCCATCGCGTCGGTTCCCTGATCCGCCATATGGAAAGAATAGGAAGAGAGATCGCCGTCGGAGGACTGGAGCGTGGCGTTGAAGGACTCGTCGTAGTAACCCAGCTCCTTCATGACGCGGGCGCGCTCCTCCATGAGGCGCTTCTCGAGATGGCTCAGCTGTTTCTTATTCATCACTCGTCCATGGTTGAGGGCCGGCTGACGTCCGACCGTCCTGATATCGTTGTACTCCCACCACCGCCCCATTTCCATCGAGCTCCACGCGCTGCTCCAGGTCCGGCGCTGGGGCCCGTGCCGCCACTTCCAGGCCCCGGGCGAGAGTTTCCTCGGTGATGAAGCTTGCGTGCGCCCGCACGGCTTCCAGCACCGCTGCATCACCGTCGATCCAGAGCGCTATGCGGTCGGTATAACTGTAGCCCGCCTCCTTGCGAATCCGCTGGACCCGGTTCACCACCTCGCGGGCCAGGCCCTCCAGCCGGAGCGACTCATCCAATCGGGGGTCCAGCGCGGCCACAAACGCGCCGTGACTCTGGACCAGCCAATCGCTCGCGACTTCCCGCTCGACCGCAACATCCTCGGGAAGGAAGGTGACCGGCTCA
>JBJMPB010000527.1:0-3098 GCA_045803455.1 Gemmatimonadales bacterium
CGCAAGGGGAAGACGATCATCCGCGTTCGTCCGTGAGGACTCGGGGACAGCGACTGGTTCTGCCCTCCTCGTGGATCAGCGTCAGCCGCGTGGCCAGGCCGGGCGATTCGTACCGGAAGACGTCATAGGACTGGTCCGCTATCTGGTGTGCACCCCCGCGTAACCACGGCCAGGTGCTGCCCCGCCGCTGGGTGGTCGAGCGCACCTTCGCCTGGCTGGGGCGATACCGGCGGCTGAGCAAGGACGACGAGGCGCTGCCATGCACGGAAGAAGCGTGGATCTCCTTGGCCATGATCCGGCTGATGCTCGCCCGATTGACCCGATGAGGGCTTTTCAGACACCCTCTTATACGGATTCCGGTTGATCACTCCCCTGTTCCGACGTTCCCTCCTGGCAACGAATCCCGACGTCAGGCTCCCCTCTCCCGGCTCGACGGGAAAGGGGCTGGGGGTGAGGGATTACGCTCGGTGGGCCAGGTACCCGCTTGAGAGAGTCACTGGGGGTCATGGCCATCACCCCCTCACCCCTCAATCGCCTGATACGCTCCGGTCCAAAAGTCCCGCTCGATCGCCGGTGGATCGGCCGAGGCAATCGCCGCCTGCGTCAGCAAAATACCGATCAGCCCCTCCGCCGGATCGACATACCACGATGTCCCGTAGCCGCCAAACCAGCCAAACCGCCCCGGGCTCGCGTAGATCTGCGTCCGCTTCGTGTTGATCGCCACGCCAAAGCCCCAGCCGTGATCCTCCCAGAAGCCAGGCACCAACCCCGGAATCGCCTTCTGCTCCGGTGTCAACTGGTCGGTCGTCATCAGCTCCACCGACGGCCGCGAGAGAATCCGCACATCCCCATACGTGCCCTTGGTGAGCATCATCTGCCCAAAGGCGTACAGGTCATCGACGGTCGAGACCAGCCCACCAGCTCCCGACTCAAAGGCCGGCGGGCTGCTCAAGTTGCTCTTCGCGGGATCATCGAAGGGCGTCAACTCTCCGGTCGTGACGTCGGTCCCATAGCTCGTCGGCAGGCGATCGATCTTGTCCGCCGGCACGCTGAACCCGGTGTCCTTCATCCCCAGCGGCTCGAACAACCGCTCCCGCATGAAATCGCTCAGCGACTGATCGGCCGCCCGCGCAATCAGCACGCTCAGCACGTTGGACCCGGTGCCGTAAAGCCACGCCTCTCCCGGCTGACGGATCAGCGGCAATGAGCCCAGGCGGCGCATCCACTCGTCCGGCTCCGGTACCGCTTGTGGGTTTGGCACGAACCCAACGAGCTGCTCACCCATTGCCTGCTGGATCGGATACGGGTTCCCGGGGTCTGGCGGAAAGACGAGGCCGATGCCCAGGCGGAACGTGAGCAGGTCACGCAACGTGATCGGTCGGTTGGCCGGCACTGTGTCGTCGAGCTCGCTCTCCAGCGAACGCAGCACCTGGCGATTGGCCAACTCCGGCAGCAGCTCATCCACCGGGTCATCCAGCCGCAGCTTGCACTCCTCAACCAGGATCATCGCCGCCACCGCCGTGATCGGTTTGCTCATCGAGGCGATGCGAAAGATCGTGTCCCGCTTCATCGGCTCGTCGCCACCAACGGCCGTCGTGCCAACGACAGCAACGTCTTCATCACCGCCGCGACTGACCAGCGTCACGATCCCTGGGGCAACGCCGCGCTCCACATAACCGGCCATCACCTCATGCAGCCGCTCCAGCCGCTCCTCGGACAAGCCACCCTCGCTCAACACCGGCATCCCTCGCTCGCTTCCTACGCTGTGACCCCAGCTGCGGCCCGCGCTTCCATCGACCCCACCGACGGCGCCACAAGCCCGCCGGCTGCTCCCACCGTGGCCGTCTTCAGCAGTGTCCACCGCGTACCGGATGGTCCTGCATTGCTCATTCTTGCTGCCTTTCTCTTGCTCCGGGTACCGCAACTCACATTGCCTCATTCGCAATCCGACTGCTCAGTACGGGAGCGAGCTGTTGAGCACCCAGCCACCCAGCAGCCGGAACAACTCCGCCGATTGCTCCAGGATGACGCTATCCGCATCCCTGACGATGTTCAGCGTCGGCATCTCTAGCGACGAAATTTGCGGCGACCAACCGTGGGGCCGGTTCTCTTGCCGGCGTCCCAACGCTCTGAAAGGCGAAATTCGATCCCGCCCGCGCACTCGCCGCGGCATCAATGCTGGAAGAAAAGCCACCCGACACCGCAAAAATCCGCTCCTGCTCGATGCCACTCCTTCCGGGCGACTCGTCCGACATGACAGCAAGATCCGCTGCGCGGATCGCCCCGCACGAAGTAATCGTCCGGAAGCTCAGCAAATCGACACCGATGTGGATAGTCCGTATCGGGCTGAGGGGCAATCAATGACAGACCAGTGGACGACTGGCATATGACATGCAGGGTCGTCGATAAGCACCACCGCAGGGAGGCGAGCATGACAGAGTACGAACGATCTCGATTAGTTCTGGCATCACCTGAGGACGTGTTCGCGTTCGTGTCGGACCCGAGAAATCTGGCAACGTTCTTGCCGACCGTGGACACGGTAGAACCGCAGGAGGAGGGCCGCGTCGAGGTCCACGGAGAGGTCGGCGGCAGAAACTATGAAGACGATGGGTGGTTTCACGTCGACGAGGCTCGGCAGCGCATTGAGTGGGGCGCAGACGAGCGGACCTACTCGGGGTGGCTTAGCGTGGCACGAGACGACGCCGGGACGCAGGTGGTAGCACACCTCTCGCTGCCCCCGTACTTCACTCCTTCAGGGAGCCCAATCACCGGGGAGCTCGATACCGATCCAGATCCGATTGAAGAGAGTCTGGAGGCGGCGCTCGACTCGCTCCGCAATTTGATGGAAGGACGGGGTGGCAAGGAGGAGCCGTCGCCAGGGGCCTGACCTGCCGCGCGTTTTCGGCCTGCTGGGGGACCAGGGGGACGAGGACGAAACGATCGTCGTTCTCATTTACCCCCTGCGCCGAAGGTGACACCCCCCGGGGCGGGGAACCCGCCACCACCCCCTGAGCGCAGCGACTCTCCCTGAAGCGTAGCCAACGGCCCCTGAATTACCATGATCCTATACGTGTCTCCGCCCCGAGAGCCGAGGAGTC
>JBJMPB010000563.1:0-13433 GCA_045803455.1 Gemmatimonadales bacterium
GACCAGCTCCCCACCCAGCCAGGCAGTTGCCAGAGAGATAACCACCCCCGTCAGGCCGGCAACGATCGCTCCCGTGGGCGGCACTTCCGGATTCTCCCTCCGCAGCACCCAGCTCAGGATGAACAGACCCACCACCACCACATTGCCGATACCATGCCAGAGGCCCACCCTGCGGGCGCGAGTCCCGGCTGGAATCGCGATCCAGTCCAACCAGCCGAACACCGCCGCAGCCAGGCCTCCGATGATGCCGGCGCCAATCATGTAGTAGGCCACCAGGGTCCATTGCGAGTTGCTCGACACCAGATAGATGATGTCGAAGATCACCGCCGTTGCCAGGAGCCCGAGCGGAAACACGATCAGCATCGGATGTACCGGATGTCCGGCGAATTTGACCTTGCTTTCCATATGGTCTTCCTCTGCCTGGGCTATGGTCCCGTTCAGCTACCGAGTTGTTGCTGCACTTTTTGAAGACTGCTCAAGTGTCCCTGCATCGCGGTGACCGTCTTTTGCAGGTAAGCCTTGACTTGCTCATTCTGCAGCGATGGCATGATCTGGGTCTCGATCTTCTCGATGTTCGCCTGGTGATCATCGATTTCATGCTGGACGAACGCCTTGTCGAAATCGCTCCCTGACTTGCCTTGCAGCTCTGCGGGCATGGCGGCACTGTCCGCCGCACTGACGTTCCCGCCCTGAGCCGATGTCAGATTGACGTTGAGCTTTTGCGCGAGGGCTTTGACCTCCTGGCGGTTCTTCGTGTGATCGGCCGCGAGCTTCTTGGCAATCTGCTTGACCGAAGCCGAGCTGGCCTTCCTGGATGCCAGCGTGGAAACTTGGATTTCCGTCGTGTTCGCCACGTTCATCTGGGAGAGGACTCCCTCAGGTGTCGCTGCGGTGTTCCCGCCTACGGCCATGGACGAGTCGCCCGACATGCCCGACATGGACATGGTGTCGTGGCTGCTCATGCCGCCCGGCGCGCTGTCGGCCATGCCGGTATCGCCGCCGCGACGGTTATCCCCCGACGAGCATGCCAGCAGCAGGCCGAGGGCTGCAGCCGGGAGCCAAAGAGTCTTCATGGGACCTCCGTTCTAAATACCTAAGACTGAAGCACTTAAAGGGTGAATCGCATCGAAGGTCGGCGCGCGGTTCACCGCGATCCGTTTCAGCCGGATCGGCAGCAAAAATGCGGGACTGACCGCCCCGCATGATGTGACGCATGACCTGCTGATTCTTACGCCGGCTTGGCGTCGAGGACTTCCCGGACTTTGACCATTAAGCTCTCAGCGGAAAACGGCTTCTGCAGAAAAGGAGTCTGGAAGTTGCTCATTCCCGGTTGCAGCTTATCAGCCTCGGAGTAGCCGGACATGTAGAGCAGCCTGAGCTCGGGTTTCTCGGCCTTGATCTTCTCCGCCAGCGCCAAGCCGCCCATATCGGGCATCACCACATCGGTCAGGACCAGATCGATGCTGTCTCCCAACTCGCTCAGCAGCTCCAGCGCCTCTTCGCCGTTATGAGCCTGAATGACCGTGTAACCCTGGTTGAGGAGTACCCGGGCCGCCACGCTGCGTACCGCGTCTTCGTCTTCAACCAATAGAATGTGTTCGGAGCCCCGACCCGGCCGGCTCGGTTCCACCGGGATCTGGTCAAGCTCGTCTTCCGGCTCGACTCGCGGAAGGCAGATCTTGAAGGTGGTGCCGCGATCAGGCTCGCTGTCGACCCAGATGTAACCGCCGCTCTGCACCACGATTCCGTAGACCGTTGCCAGGCCGAGGCCGGTGTTCTGGGTGACGGGCTTGGTGGTAAAGAACGGCTCGAATAACCTGGCCTTCACCTCCGGGCTCATGCCGTGTCCGGTGTCGCTCACCAGCAGCATCACGTATGGTCCGGGTGGGATGTCGAGTCCCACGTGTCGGTAGGCGTAGCCCTGGGGCAGGTCGACATCCAGCGTCTCGATGGTCAGGCGCCCACCCCCGCGCATGGCGTCGCGGGCGTTGAGCGCCAGATTCATGACCACCTGCTCCATCTGACCGTAGTCCGCCTCCACGCCGCCCAGTCCCACAGATAGTCGGGTCACCAGCCGGATGTCCTCGCCCAGGAGAGGACGGAGCATCCGCTCCATTCCAGTCACCACCTCATTCAGGCTGAGCACGTGCCGAGCCACCAGCTGCTGCCTGCCGAAGCCGAGCAGCTGTCGGGTCAGGTGCATGGCCCGCTCGGCGGCTTTGCGGATCTCGTCGGCGTCGGCCCAGCGGGGGTCTGTGCGATCCAGGGTGGTCAGCAGGAAATCGCTGAAGCCCATGATGATCATCATCATGTTGTTGAAATCGTGGGCCACTCCCCCGGCCAGCCGGCCGACCGCCTCCATCTTCTGCGCCTGGCGAACCTGTTCCTCCGCCCGGCGGCGCTCAGTCAGGTCTTGGACATTGACGGCATAGTAGATGATTCGCCCTTCGGCGTCTCTCACGGCGGTGGCGTCGATCAGCGCGGGAAATACCTGGGTATTCCGGCGAACCCGTTCGGTCTCCCAGATCTGATGCCCCCGCTCATCGAAGAGAGGATTCATTCGCGGAAACTCGTGCGGGGAGGCGGAGAGATCCGCCATCGGTTTGCCGCGAAGCTCCTCCACGCTCCACCCGTGCATGGCGGCAAAGGCCGGATTGACGCTTTCGATGATCCCGTCGGCGCTTACGATCGCCACGCCCCAGCCGGCATGCTCGAAGATCCGGGCCCAGCGCTGCAGCTCCTTTCCCACCTCGACTCGTTGGCTGATGTCCCGGCCCACGCCGACGATCCCGTTGATTTCGCCGTAGGGGCCGTGCAGCGGTGAGAGGGTGGTTTGCATGTGCCGCACGCCGTGCGGCGAGCGGAGCATCCATTCGTAGGTGACCGTCTCTCCCGCCAGGGCCCGCAGGTTGGCGGCCTCGTGCAGCTCGGCGTCGTCCTCACCCACGATTTCCCGGGTGGTCCGTCCCACCAGTGCGGCCTGGTCGAGGCCCTCCCGCTCCAGGAACCGCCCGAACACGTCGACGCAGCGCTGCTCGCGGTCCAGCCGGAACACCACATCGTCGATCGACTCGACCAGCTGCCGGAATCGCTCTTCACTGGCCCGCAAGGCGTGCTCGGCGTGGGTACCGTCCGGGAGCTCCCGGGCATAGCAAACCAAACCGTTATTGGTTGGGACAATGCGAAGTGAGAACCATCGATTGAAGGCGGGAAGAAACTCCTCCAGCTCGACTGCGGTGCCCTGGGCGTGGGAGCGAAAGGCTTCGGCCTGGATCCGGCTGCCGGCCAGCCCCGGGAGCGCGTGCCAGATATTTTGTCCGATCAGTCGAACCCGCTGCACTCCGAGTTTCGACAGCACTGCATCCGCCGCGGCGTTGACATGGCTGACCCGCCACTCCTGGTCGCATCCCAGGAACGCCTCATCCATACCGTCGAGAATTTGCGCCGTGTGCCCGGCTTGAGGATTCTCCCGGAGCAACACCGTGAGCCCGTCATCCGTCGGGTACGCCCGCACCTCCACTGACCCCCGAGTGCCGATATCGGGCACCTCGTGGACCACCGCGGTCTGATCGGCATATGCGCGATGCAGCGCCCGGCCGAGCAGTGAGTCGGCCAGCGCGGGGCGGTCCCAGATGACGGTGCCAAGCAAATCGGTGGAGGGAGTACCGGAGAGACGGGAGAGCACCCGCTCGGCTTGCCGGTTCAGATAGGCGAAGCGCCAGTCAGGGTCGAGGGCGAAAATGCCTTCGCCAATGCGCTCGAGCAGATCCAGCGGTTGGGAAGCGTTAAGCAACCGATTGAACCTTGCATGTGAGAGGGGCGCTCGCAAACTAGAGCATGGTGCCCCGATGCCAAGCTCACATCGGGGATTCCCCGCTGGTGATGGCCTCCTCCGGGGCCGGCGGGATGTCTGCCTGAGCCCGGGTGGTGATCGCCCCTCCGTAGAGCGCGCGATAGATCTCCTCGTTCCGCTGAATGACCCGCACGTAGTCCCGGGTCTCGACAAAGGAGATCTGCTCGGCAAAGACTTCGGGGTCGTTCACTCCGATCCGTTTGGACCAGCGATCGACCCGGGGGACGCCCGCGTTATACGCCGCGAGTATGTGGGCGGGCTGATCGTACTGGGCGAACAGCTCGCGCAGATGGAAGGTGCCCAGCTGGAGGCTGACGTCGGGCTGGTAGAGCAACACCGGATCCCAGACCGGATAGTTGAGCTCCTTGGCCAGGCGCTCACCCAGCTCCGGCATTACCTGCGCCAGACCCCGGGCGCCGGCCGACGACGTGGCGGCCGGATTGAAGCTCGACTCCTGGCGAATCAGAGCGGCCACGAAGTTCGGATCCAGCCCCTTCTCGGCCGCCTCGGCCAGCAGTGCGTCGGCATGGACCACCGGATAGATCAGGCGGTAGGTTCGCGCGTCGGGCGACGCGCCCAGTGCCAGCGCCTTGCGCGCGAGTTGAATGGCCGGCGCGGCCATGCCTTGCGCGCGAAGCGCGTTCGCGAGCACCAGCAGTCGTTCCGGCGAGGTGTCGGGTGAACGGACCAGACGGTCTAGCTCCCAGCGTGACTCCTGCAGCAGGCCCATTCGGGAGAGCAATGCCGCCCGGGAGACTCCCCGATCGATCACCGGATCTGAGGCAAAGGAATCGGGAGCGGCGGGCGGCGACCAGGGATCATTCCCCAGCCGGTTCGAGCTGAGCGTGGCGTAATAGGACAGCGGGTCGCGGGTGACCACAGCCTGCCAGCGTGCCCGGGCCGCAACACTGTCTCCTCCTGCAGCCCAGGACCGTCCCGACCAATACGCCGCGGCCAGGGCCTCGTCGCTTCTGGGCCAGCGTTCAGTCAGGCTGTCGAACTCGCGTGCGGCCTCCTTCGAATGACCGCTCAAGAGAGCGATCATGGCGGACCGGAATCGGGCAGTGGGCGCGAACCGGCTGGTCGGATACCGAATGGCCACCAGTCGATAAAGGCGACGCGCCGTGCCATCCTCCCGATCGTCCGACGCCAGATCAGCGAGCAGGAAATACGCTGACGCAGCCGCAGTGGTGTCCTTGGCGTACGTGTGGGAGACCCGGACCAATGCGGCACGGCCCCGCTCGAGCTGTCCGTCACGTACCAGGGCGCGGGCACCCTGGTAGGCTGCGAGCGCCGCCAGGTTCCGAGGCGAGTGGACCTGTTTGAACTGGACCGCGGCTTCGCGATTCCGCTTGAGCCGGGTGAGCGCGTTGGCGTAGTCGAAGCGGTCCTGTCCGCTGCCCAGATTGCGGCTTCCGGCCCGGGCAAACCCTGCCGCCGCACGGGCGGAGAGCCCGGCATCAGAAGCCGCTCGGGCGGCCGTCAACTCTTCCTTTGCTGACAGCGGGGCAAAGGCACTGTCGATCAGGGCAAGCGCCTGCCGTGCCGCGACCGGTGAGATCCTGCCCGAGAGCAGAGCAAAGGCCTCCTCCCGTATGGCGGCGTGAGAGGCGCTATCGGAGCTCAAGGCCAGGCGGAGCCTCAGGCTGGTCAGCGATTCTCCCAGGACCACGTATCGCCGGGCGGCCTCCGCCCGGTCACCGATGCGCTCGTACGCGGCGGCTTCGGCCCAAGGCACCCGAGCCTTCGGCAGCGGATCCTGAATGGCGGCGAAGAGCCGGGCCCGCGCCGAACTGTCTGAGGTCAGGCTGGCCGCACGCAGCCGGAGCCAGTCGGCTATTTCCGGCAGGCGCTGCGCAGCGCGAAGGTACACGGCCGACGCGCTGTCCCGGGCCTCGGTTCGGTCGAGTGCGGTGGCCAGCAGCATGAGACGCTCGCTCGATGTCGGAGCGCGTTTCAAGGCCGCTGCGGCATGCGCCAAGGCGGTGCTGTCCTCATTCCGCTCCAGGGCAGCCCGTGCCAGCAGTACCCGGGCGCGACCCTCATACAGCGAATCGATCCAGGGCTCGGCTTGCAGCAGCTGCAGCACCTCATTCCAGCCACCCCATTCGCTCGCGGCAGTAGCAGCCAGGAATACCGCGGCCGGGCTCCGACTGGAGGAATCGCGCAGGATAGGATCCAGGATTCGGGTAGCCTGCCAGGGCCTTCCCCGGGCGAGGGCTTCTCCGGCGCGCGCCAAGGTCGAGTCGAGGGCAGTGGCAACCTCGCCGGTGTCCGCCCGGAAGGGCGTGGCGGCGGGCGGTTGCGGCGTGCCAATGGCAGCCAACCAGAGCCATATATGAATGAAATGCGTCACGGCATGACCGTTGATGAAAGACGTAGTCGGCTGCAGCCCGCAAATGCCGCGCCGCCGTAGACTTAGCCCTGAGGCCCCAATCCGGGGGTCGTAGCCTCGGATTCTGCCGGTGAGCCGCTACTTTTGCATCTATGGACGAAATCGAGGACAAGACCAGAGTCGACAAATGGCTGTGGGCGGCACGGTTCTATAAGACCCGATCGCTTGCGGCCGAAGCTGTGGCGGGAGGGAAGGTGCAGGTCAACGGAGAGCGGGTAAAACGGGCCAAGCCGCTACAGGTGGGCGACGAGATCCGAATCCGGCAGGGGCCCTATGAGCATCACGTGGTGGTCCGGCAGCTCTCGAGCCAGCGCGGCCCGGCGGCTCGCGCTCTGCAGCTCTATGAGGAAACGCAGGAGAGCCGGGCCGCGCGGGAGGCGCTGGCGCTGCAGCTGAAGAGCCTCCACTCGGCGTTCCTGCCGGATCGGGGCCGACCGACGAAAAAGGATCGGAGGGAAATCAATCGACTCAAAGGCCGTGAACGGTAGACAGTAAAAAGGGGCTGTCCGGCTGCCGCTCACTGTTCACTGTTTAGTGTTCACTGTTTACATGTTTTCTACCATGGCGCGGCCGAACTCGCTGGTTTTGAGCAGAGTGGCGCCGGACATCAACCGCTCGAAATCGTAGGTTACCCGCTTCTGCCCGATCGTCATCTCCAGCGACCGAATGATGAGGTCGGCCGCTTCGTGCCAGCCGAGATACCGAAACATCATTTCACCCGAGAGAATGACCGAGCCGGGATTCACCTTGTCCTGATTGGCATACTTGGGCGCGGTGCCGTGGGTGGCCTCGAACACGGCGTGACCGCTGATGTAGTTGATGTTTGCGCCCGGAGCGATGCCGATTCCCCCCACCTGTGCGGCCAAAGCATCGGAGATATAGTCGCCATTGAGATTCATGGTGGCGATGACGCCATACTCCTTGGGCCGGGTAAGGATCTGCTGCAGGAACGCGTCGGCGATGACGTCCTTGATAACCAACCCGCCCGGCAGTCGGCACCAGGGTCCGCCGTCCAGCTCGGTTGCGCCATACTCCTCGCGGGCGAGGGCATAGCCCCAATCACGGAATCCGCCTTCGGTGAACTTCATGATATTGCCCTTGTGCACCAGGGTGACGCTCTCGTACTTCTGGGCCAGGGCATATTCGATGGCAGAGCGGATCAGCCGCTTCGATCCTTCCTCGGAGATCGGCTTGATTCCGATGGCGCTGCTCTCGGGGAAGCGGATGGACTGGACGCCCATCTCCTCCCGCAGAAACCTGATCACTTGTCTGGCTTCGTCGCTCCTGGCCTTGTACTCGATGCCGGCGTAGATGTCCTCGGTGTTCTCCCGGAAAATCACCATATTGACGTCCTGGGGAGCCTTGACCGGCGAGGGAACTCCGGGGAAGTACCGGACCGGGCGAACACAGGCGTAGAGGTCCAGCTTCTGGCGAAGCGCCACGTTGAGCGAGCGAAAGCCGCCTCCAACCGGCGTGGTGAGCGGCCCCTTGATGGCAACGAGGTAACGGGAGATGGCGGCCAGGGTCTCTTCGGGAAGCCAGCTGCTGGTCTGGTTCTTGGCCTTTTCGCCGGCCAGCACCTCTACCCAGGCGATCCGACGCTTCCCGCCGTAGGCTTTGGCTACGGCACCGTCGAAGACGAGCTGAGACGCGCGCCAGATGTCCGGCCCGGTGCCGTCGCCCTCAATGAAGGGAATGACGGGTCGGGCCGGCACGTCGAGCCGGCCATTGCGTAGAGTGATGGCCTCTCCGTCAACGGAGGCGGGAGGCGGCTGCGTAGCGGTGCGGGTGGCTGACATTGTGCGGATCCTTGTCGCCGGAACGATCGACATTTGTTTTGGGATTGCCGCAATCTGACTGGGTCATCGATGAACAGCAATACGACACTTCGTCCGGTTGGCGCCGCAGTGGCGGCCATCCATTCGGCCTACGATGAGTATGCCCGCGGGTTCAAAGAGATCACCAGCCGTGCTCGCCGAAGATTCGAGCAGCGCGACTGGGCCGGCTCTCAGGCCGACGCAACCGCCAGACTGGAGCTCTACAAGGCCCACGTCGATGCGGCTGTCGCCGATGTGCGCGACATCCTCGACGATGCGGTCATGGAGCGAACGGTATGGGGCGCGATGAAGCTCGAGCACGCCTCCCGCGTCGGTGGCAGACCCGACGCGGAGCTGGCCGAGACCTTCTTCAATTCGGTTACCCGCCGGGTGTTCAGCACGGTGGGGGTGGACCCCGCCATCGAGTATTTGCAGGCCGCTGCGCCGGCGCTCCGGTCGGAAACGGAACCCGAGATCTATGACACTCACTCGCTGTCCCAAGTAGATCCCGGCCTGATCCACCGGATCCTGAGCAACGTCCGCTGTACCGTTCGCTACGCCCAGCTGGAACAGGATGCCGCATTGGTGGCGGAGCTGATCGAAGCGCGCGTGCGGCAGGAATCCTCGGGACCGCAGCCGCCCGAGCTCGACCTGCTTCGCTCGATCTTCTATCGAAACAAAGGGGCCTATCTGGTCGGCCGGATTCGCGCCGGCTCAGCCACCATTCCGCTGGTGCTCCCCCTGCTGCACGCCGAACGAGGGATCGTGGTGGATGCCGTGTTGATGACCTCGGACGAGGCCAGCGTCGTCTTCGGATTCAGCTGGAGCTATTTCCGGGTTGACGCGCCCCGGCCCAGGGCGCTGGTGGATTTCCTGAGCACGATCATGCCGCTCAAGCAGATTCACGAGCTGTACACGGCGATCGGGCATAACAAGCATGGCAAGACGGAGCTCTACCGCGGCTTGATGCTGCACCTGGAGGAGCCAGACGCTCGCTTTTCCTTTGTCGAGGGCGACGAAGGCATGGTCATGGCGGTGTTCACGCTGCCCTCCTGGAATGTGGTGTTCAAGATCATCAAGGACAGCTTCGGCGCTCCCAAGAACACCACCCGGCGGGCGGTCATGGCCAAGTACCATTTCGTGTTCGTGCGAGACCGGGTGGGGAGGCTGGCGGACGCCCAGGAGTTCGAACACCTCGAGTTTCCCCGGCACTGCTTTCCCGAGGAGCTGCTGAACTATCTCCTTGAGGTAGCCGGCTCAACCGTGCGGGTGGAGGGCGAGCGGGTGGTGGTGCGCCACCTTTACACCGAGCGGCGGGTCACGCCGCTGAATCTGTTCTTGCGGCAGGCGGATGAGGCCGCCGCGCGCGAGGCGGTGATCGATTACGGCAACGCCATCAAGGATCTCGCCGCGGCGGACATTTTCACCGGAGATATGCTGGCGAAAAACTTTGGCGTCTCCCGGCATGGCCGGGTCATCTGCTACGACTACGACGAGCTCTGCCTGCTGTCCGAATGCCGCTTCCGGCGCCTGCCCCAGGCCACCTCGATGGAAGATGAGTTCTCGGCCGAGCCCTGGTTTCACGTAAACGAGCAGGATGTCTTCCCCGAGGAGTTCGGTACGTTCCTGCTCCCGCCCGAACAGCTACGGGACACCTTTCTGGCCGCTCATGCCGATCTCCTTGACATCGAGTTTTGGCTGGAGGTGCAACGGAAGCTTTCGCGGGGAGAAGTCGTGGACGTCTTCCCTTACCGGCGGGAGGCCCGGCTACAGCGCAGATACTAGAGCTGGTCGGTTTCTAGCACAGGGCGACAGGAGCACCAGGCGGGGCCGGGTGCCCCTGTGCGAGAATTCAGCGCTCGAAGTTGGTGAGCCTGGCGGCCGCTTCGAGGATTCGCCGGGTGTAGTCTCCGGTCGACTCACGGGCCTTGCGCTCGGGGAGCACGAAGTTGGGATTGTCCGGCTCCGCTGAATCGGGCGAATTGGTCATGGTGTCGCCACCCCTGGACTCGACCAGCGACTCGAATCGGTCGACCGCCGACCAGAGATCGGCCAGCTCATCGTCGTTCTCATCCCCGGTCAACCGGACGCCTCGGCGCGCCAGGATGTCGGCGGTATGCTCCCGGGCGCGCGCCTGCTCCTCGCCCCGATGCGGGTTCAGGGCTTCGTCGATCTCGCCCGATTCGGTTGTCTTTCGATCCATCCTACCCCCTAGGAATGCGTGCTGCGTGTCTGCCGGTTGGAAGCTCGGAGGTAGCGCTCGGCCAATTGCTCCAGGCGCTCATTCCCGTCCTCCCGGGCCTCCTCCAGAATGCGTTCGATCCAGGGCAGAAGCTTCGGCTCTCCCCAATAGTAGCCGGTAGCGGATTCCGCGCTCGCGGTGTCGCCTGCGTCCGCGCCCCGGAGCAGCGCTCTGGCTGCGGCTAGATCGTACGTGGGGTCTTCGGGCGATGGAAGCGGATACCGAGGCGCTTCTCCGGTACCGGCGTCCTCGTTGACGAACGCTCTGGACATGCCGGAGTATAGCCTTTTTTGCCGCTGCCGACAGCCAGAAAAAGAATAGCCCCGGACGGGAAACCGTCCGAGGCTATTAGATGCTGCGAGTGGGTCAGGTACGGCGGAAAGGCGCCCCCAAGGTGACCTTCATGCGAGACCCGGCGGGAACGACCACATCCCGATCCTGGGTCTGGATGGCCCGTTGAGTTCCTACTGCCGCACCGGCCACACCGCCGATGACCGCGCCCTTGGTGCTTCCCCCGCTCACCGCCGTGCCCAGGAGGGCTCCGGCACCGGCTCCCACGCCGACCTTGGCCAGGTCACCCGCGTTGGTCTTCCGGTCCTTGAGGGTCCGGTCGAGTGCCGTGGCAGACCCCTTGAGCGGATAGGTCTTACCCGCAATGGATACCAGGGTCGGGGTCAGGACCAGCTTGCCGGTCTTGTCCGACTTGTTCTCGGACTCGTGGATCGCGGCGATCGTGAGATACACCTTGGAGCCCTTCGGAATGATCACCCGGCCGCTCTTGTCCTTTACGTCAGAGGAGACGGTCCCGGTCAGCTTCTGTCCCGCCTTGTGCGTCCGCGAGCTGATGCCCCCGTCGAACTTGGCCGAGATCGCGGTCCCTGAAGACAGCGTCATGCTGGTGGCCTTTGCTGCCGGTTTTGCCGCCGGCTTCGTCGCAGTCTTGGTAGATGACTTCGTCGCCGGCTTGGAGCCCTGATCATTCAGCGGGGCACTGGCATCTACCCCGGGACGTTGCAGATCGCGGTCGGACTCGTCGATGAGGGAAGACTTTCCCTTATCGCCGCCGCACCCCGCCAGAAGGGCTAGAGTGAGAAGTACCAGTCTGTTACCTGCCATGTGACTCCTCCAGAACTATTGGACTGGATTGCCAATCGGGATGCAGACCGTGGCCTCAGGGGCAAGGTTGGGGCCAGCCTACTGCACCGCGTTCATCATGTCGAAGATCGGCAGGTACATGGCGACTACCATGCCGCCGACGATAACGCCGAGGACGACGATCATCAGGGGTTCCATGAGCGAGAGCAGGGCGGAGACCGCGACGTCGACCTCTTCGTCGTAGAAGTCGGCGATCTTGGTAAGCATCTCGTCCAGGCCGCCGGTCTGCTCGCCAACCGCGATCATCGAGATCACCATGGGCGGGAACACCTTCGACTTCTCCAGCGGGGCGGCAATGGTCTCACCGCCGGCGATCGACTGGCGGGATTCCATGACCGCGTTGTGGATCACCATGTTGCCCGCGGTTTTGGCGGTAATCTCCAGTCCATCCAGAATCGACACGCCAGAGGAGATCAGCGTACCGAGGGTCCGGGTGAAGCGCGACACTGCCGACTTCCGGAGGATGTCGCCCAGCACCGGCGCCTTGAGCATCAAGCCGTCGATCTGGAGCTTGCCGCCCGACGTGGCGTAGTAGCGGTTGAAGGCGAAGAAGAGGCCGGCGAAGGCGGCGATGATAGCCCACCAGTAGCCAATCAGCAGCTGGGACATGCCGATCACGATCCGAGTCGGCAGCGGCAGCTCCAGATTGACTGACGCAAACATGCTCTGGAAGGTGGGGATCACGAAGATGAGCAGCACCGCGATAGCAATCACGGCGACGCTCATGATGACCGCCGGGTACACCATGGCGCCCTTCACCTTGCGGATGAGGGCGTCGCTCTTTTCCAGGAACGTGGCCAACCGGATCAAGATGGTATCGAGAATACCGCCGGCCTCACCGGCGGCCACCATATTGACATAGAGGTCGCTGAAGGCCCGGGGGTGCTTACGAAAGGCGTCGGCCAGAGTGTTGCCGGCCTCGACGTCGTGCACCACTGCCCGGGTTACTTCCTGCAGCGTCTTGTTCTCGGTTTGTGATGCCAGGATGCTGAGGGATTGAACCAGCGGAAGCCCGGCGTTGATCATGGTGGCGAACTGACGGGTGAAGATGACGATGTCACGGGTCTTGACCTTCCCCTTTCGGAAGCTCCCGAGCGTGATCTTGGTGGGCGCCTCCCGCACGCTCACCAGAATCAGACGGTTCTTCCGAAGATAGGCGCTGACATCCTCCTTCGACTTGACATCCACCTGGCCCTTTTGGATCTGGCCATTCGCGGCATTGCGCGCGGTGTATTCGAACAGTGGCATCGGTCCTCTCCGATTCAGGGGCGCAGGTGGTACGCCCTTTGGTTACCGCCGGATACCTGCGGATTTCTGCTGTCCGTGCTGCTGCGGGCGGTCCGAACCGCCCATCCCCTCGTCTTCCAGGGGCGTCACTCCAATCATCCGCAGGAATTCCTTGGGGTCGCTGGAGACTCGCTCGCACTCCTCCTGAGCTACTTCCCGGCTGGTGTAGAGCTGGTACAGCGCGTCATTCATGGTTTGCATGCCGAACTTCTTGCCCGACTGCATGGCGGAGTAGATCTGGTGGATCTTGTCGTCGCGAATGAGGGCCCGGATGGCGGGCGTGGCGACCATGATTTCGGCCGCCATGCAGCGTCCCCGGCCTTTGGCCTTGGGCAGCAGGGTCTGGGTGATGACGCCCTCCAGCACGAAGGCGAGCTGGGCTCTGACCTGGGATTGCTGATTCGATGGAAACACGTCGATGATCCGGTTGATCGACTCGGCAGCGGAGTTGGTGTGCAGCGTGGCGAGCACCAGGTGACCGGTTTCGGCAATGGTCAGCGCGGCCGCGACCGTCTCGAGGTCCCGCATTTCTCCCACCAGGATCACGTCAGGGTCTTCCCGCAGGGCATACTTGAGCGCGTTGGCGAAAGTCTTGGTGTCGGTGCCGATCTCGCGCTGGTTGACGATGCACGATTGGTGACGATGGATAAACTCGATGGGATCTTCGACGGTAATGATGTGGCC
>JBJMPB010000636.1:0-2677 GCA_045803455.1 Gemmatimonadales bacterium
CGAGGGAATAGAACAGACTGACCGGAGAGAGTGCGAAGAGAATCGCCGCCGACCAGGCCATGCGGGGCCCGCCCAGTTCGCGGCCGAGGAGCCAGAGGAACGGCAGCGTCAACGCGGCCCAGAGGACCGAGAGCATGCGGAGGGCGACGTCGCCGGTACCGAAGACACGCGTCCAGGCATTGAGGATCAGGTAGTACGCCGGCGGACTGGTATCCGAGAGCAGCACGGCCCGGATCACGCGCCCGGGACCGACTGGAGGCCGTTCGTGCTCCATATAGCGGCGGAGGACGGCCGGAGACTCAGGACCCGGCGGCTCGATAAAATCGCCGAGACGCGGGTCGGCGTCGCGAGCCGGATGCTCGAGACTGTGGCCGGTCGCCATGGCGAGGGAGAACAGCTCGTCGGCCCAGAGCCCGCGCTCGCCGGCAAGGACGAAACGCAGCACGGCGGCCACGCCGAACAGGAGAAGAGCCGAAAGCATGCGCCTCGACCGAGGACTCAAGCGATCGGCTCCGGATCAACTGGGAGATTCATTGACCGGGAAAATAGGGAGAGAGCCAGAGGTCAACCAGACGCTGGAGCTAGAGCTCTAGCCATGGGGACTCCTCGGGTGGTGGTTCTGGGAGGCGGGCTTTCTGGGATGGCGGCAGCCTATACCCTGGCGCGCGCCGGAGTCGGCGACGTCACCCTGCTCGAAGCCGGTGGAGCCCTCGGTGGCCTGGCCGGGAGCTTCGAGCGGGAGGGTCACTTTTACCCTCTGGGGTACCATCACATCCTTCACCGCGACCGAACGCTTCTCTATTTCCTTGAATTGATCGGCGCCCTTCCGGACGTAGTGTGGCGCCGCATCCAGATGCTGTTCCATCTCGGTGGCCAGGCGTATGATCTCGCCAGCCCGAGCGGCTTTTTGCGGTTTCCCATGAGCCTGGCCGATAAGGCGCGGTTCCTGCGCCTCATGGTGAAGACCTTCAGCCAGCCGGACTGGACCAGCTGGCAGGATCGAAGTGCCGCCGAACTGGTGGATCACTACGGCAGTGCCGGCGTCCGCCAAGCGCTCTTCGAGCGCCTCACTCGCCTGAAGTTCGACTTGCCCTGCGAGGACGTCAGCGGTGCGTGGCTGGGTGCCCGGCTCCATTTTCGCGAAGGCTCCGCTCCACTGGGCTACATCCCTCACGCCAATTGGACCAAGGTGCTGTGCGATGGAGTAACGCAGCTGCTGCAGGAGACTGGCATCCAGATCCGACTCGGGGCACCAGTTGCCCGGCTCCACACCAGCCAGGCTCGGGTGGTAGAAGCGGAGCTGGAGAGCGGCGAGCGCATTGCCGGTGATTTCTTCATCAGTACGGTTCCAACCCGCATCTACCTGGGACTGGTGCCAGAGGATACCACTCCGGAACTGAGCCGCATTCGCTACACCGCTCTGATCTCCGCCATCTGTGCAACTCGTCAGGCGGTGGTGCCGCGGGCATACTGGAACAACCTGGCGTCGCTGGACCGAACGGCGGGAGCAATCTTCCTGCTCAGCGCGCTGAATCCCACCATAGGCCGGGAGGGTGATACCTGCGTCAATTTCGTCACCCACCTGCCCGGGTGTGACCACCCGCTCTTCCGGGTGCCGAAGGACCAGCTGATGGCCCGATATGCCGATGATTTTAGCGAGGTGTTCGGATTCGAGCTGCAGCCGTTCTGGACCCACATCTCCAGAGTGCCGATGTATTCGCCCGTATTCGATCGTGGGTTCCGGAATCCGCCGATGCTGAGCACCTCATGGGGCAACGTGTACTTCGCCGGCAACTACCGCACGTTTCCTTCCATTGTATCGACCGGCACCGCCCTGGGCTCCGGCGTAGCCACCGGGAGCGCACTGCTCGGGGAGCTGGGCCGGGCGTCGAGCGTGTCCCAGTCCATCGCGAACTTTCGCCTGCGTTCCATGCCCCGTGCGAACCCGTTAAAGGACGCAAGAGCCCTGCTATGACCACACTCGATCTCAGAGCGCCCGCAAGATCCCAGTGGTTCGCACTCGCCGATGCTCTCAGGATCCACCAATGGGTCAAGAATCTGCTGGTATTGGTGCCTGTGTTGTTGGATCACAAGGTGTCGGATCCCGCTGTGGTATTGAAAGCCCTGATCGCCTTTGCCGCATTCTGTTTCGCAGCGTCGGGCGCGTACATCATGAACGACCTGTTCGACCACAGGGCCGACCGCCATCATCCGACCAAACGCCACCGCCCCTTCGCGGCGGAGACCCTCAGCCGCCCCTTCGGGGCGCTGATGGTGCCTCTGCTGTTCGCTGCAGCCCTGCTGTGCTCTATGTGGTTGGCACCCAAATTCGTCATGCTGCTCACGTTGTATGTGGTGCTGACCACGGCCTACTCCGTCCTCCTCAAGCGGGTCGCGGTCCTCGACGTTCTCCTCTTGGCCGGACTCTACAGCTTACGGGTGCTGGCCGGCGTGGCCGCCACCCATGTACGGTTCTCGACCTGGCTCCTGGCATTTTCGATGTTTCTCTTCCTGAGCCTGGCATTTTTGAAGCGGTATGCCGAGCTGAGTCAGCTCGAAGGCGGACCCGAGCAGGCGCTCGCGCGTCGAGGATATCAACGGGGGGACCGCGAGTGGCTTGCATCGATGGGTGGCTCCAGTGGTTACCTCTCGGTGCTGGTCCTGGCCCTTTACATCA
>JBJMPB010000003.1:0-3939 GCA_045803455.1 Gemmatimonadales bacterium
CGACGCCGGGCTGTACTCGAAGGCCAATCTCGACGCGCTCGCCGAGGGAGCCGGGCGCTATGTCCTGGCTACGCCGATCCGGCGGGTGAAGGAGATCCGGGACGAGGTCCTCTCGCATCCTGGCCGCTACGCCGAGATCGACCCCCGGCTGCGCGCCAAGGAGGTGGTGCTCGGCGAGGGCGAGCGCCGCCGGCGCTACATCCTGTGCCTGAACGAGGAGGAGGCCGACAAGCAACGCCGGCACCGGGCCGAGGTCCTCGAGGCCGAGCTGGCGAGCCTGAAGGCGGACCACCCCAAGGCCGCCTGCCGGCTGCTCGCCTCCAAGCGGTTCGGCGCCTACCTGAGCCAGGATGACGACGGCCGGCCCCACCTGGATCAGGCCAAGGTCCGCCGGGCCGAGCAGCTGGACGGCAAGTTCGTCCTCACCACCAACGACGACACGCTCTCGGTCGCCGACGTCGCGCTCGGCTACAAGGGCATGTGGATCATCGAGGGCTGCTTTCGGAAGATGAAGACGACCGGGCTCGCGGTGCGGCCGATGTTCCACTGGGTGCCGCACCGGATCACCGCGCACGTGAGGCTGTGCGTGCTGGCGCTGATGATCCAGCGTGCGGCCGAGATCGCGACCGGGCTACCCTGGCGTCAGCTCGCCAGCCTTCTCGAGCGGCTCAAGGCTGTCCGCTACACCGTAAGCGGAGCGAGGGCGCCACGGTAGTTAGGAGTTGACAGCTGCCGCGGTCTTTCGAGCCCAAGGGAGAGGTCCTCTCTTCCCAGACTTCCTTTGCTGGATAGGCCGAGGAAAGCGTCGGTATGCGCAGAGGGCGTGTGGAGAACGGGTTTTCGAAAGTCATAGTCTTTCTCACCGATAGTGCACATCTATCCACGAGAAGCGAGTGAGCGTGGGCACATGACCTCGGCTACAAGGCAGGATATCCATGTTATCTGATAAGCAAAGGCAGAAGGCACTCAAGATAAACATAGAGCATGCACACAACATGGCTCGTGATCTCTGCGCCGATGGTGCTGATAGTGTGACATTGACTTATTACGATGATGAAATCTCATTTCGCGCAATGAAGCTACCCGAGGAGGGTGATGACTTCGATTTCAGGCAATTAGTTACGGCTGAAACCGCAAAGATTATGTTGACGTATGGTCTACGCCTGGAAGTCCAAATTCTGAATGCAAGTGAATACTTCGAGTGGCTTGGTACGCGTGAGAACACGTATCAGGCTCAGCATGAGTACCCTGGTGGTAGATATGTGTCCGGGGAGGAAGCCATGGCCCTGTTGGGGATCAAATAGCTGCCACAGCCTTGAGCCGCTCGGTCTTCCAGTTCCAGGGCAGCAGCCGCTCGAGCTCGTGGGCCTTGGTCCGGCCCGAGACCATGCGCTCGAGCACGTCGGTCAGCCACGCCAAGGGCTCGACCCCGTTGAGCTTGGCGGTTGCCACCAGGCTGGCCACGATCGCCCAGTGGCGGGCTCCGCCGTCCGAGCCCGCGAACAGGCTATTCTTGCGCCCCAGGGCAATCGGCCGGATCGCCCGCTCGATGATGTTGGTATCGAGCTCGAGCCGGCCGTCCTCAAGGAACAGCACCAACCCCCGCCAGTGGCGCAGGGCGTAGCGGATCGCCTCGGCGAGAGTGGAGCGCCCAGAGACCTGCCCCAGCTGGACCGTGAGCCAGCCGTGCAGAGCGTCTATAATAGGCCGGCTGCGCTCCTGCCGGACCGTGCGTCGCTCCTCGGCGGAACGGCCACGGATCTCCGCCTCCACTTTGTAGAGCTCGCCGATCCGGCGCAGCGCCTCTTCCGCCAGCGGCGAGCTCGTGGACCGGTAGAGCTCGTAGAAGCCCCTTCGGCAATGCGCCCAGCAGAAGGCGAGCTTGATCTGGTCCGGTGGGCGGCCCGCCAGCAGGCTCTTGAAGCCTGAGTAGCCGTCCACCTGCAGCACGCCCTGGAACTCGGCCAAGTGGGCGGCCGGATGCTCGCCTTTGCGGTCCTCGGCATAGAGGTAGACCACCGCTGGCGGGGTGCTCCCGTTCCACGGCCGGTCATCAATGGCATAGCCCCACAAGCACCCGGTCTTGGTCCGGCCCCGGCCGGGGTCGAGCACCGGCAAGCGTGTGTCATCGGCGAAGATCCGGGTCGAGCTCATGACGTGCCGGCGCAAGAGCTGCCAGAGCGGCTCCAGCCACCAGCAGGCCCGCCCAACCCAGTCGCAAAGCGTGGAGCGGTCGAGGGCGATCCCTTGCCGGGCAAAGATCTGCGCCTGGCGATAGAGCGGCAGAAAATCGGCATACTTGGCCACCAGCACGTGCGCGAGCAGGGCCTCGGTGGCCATCCCGCCCGTGATCGGCCGCTCGGGAGCGGGTGCCTGCACCACTGCCTCCTCGCAGGCCCGGCAGCCATAGCGGGGTCGGCGGATCACCTTCACCCGCAGCTGGGCCGGAACAATGTCGAGCATCTCGCTCGTGTCCTCGCCGATCACGTGCAAGGCCCCGCCGCAGCAGGGACAGCTCTTGTCCTCGACATCGACCAGGGTCTCGATCCGTGGCAGGTGCGCCGGCAAGGCGCCCAGATTGCGTCGCCGGGCCCGGGGCGTCCGAGGGGTGCTGTTCCTCGCAGCCACCTCTTCCTGCGCCGCCTCGGCTGCTGCCGCGGTCTGCTCGAGGTCCTCGAGGCCGAGCTGCAGCTGGTCAGGGTCAAGCTTCTCCGAACGCCGGCCGAACTGCCCGCGTTGCAGTTGCCGGATCAAGAGCCGCAGGTTCTCGATCTCGGCCTGTGCCGCGTCGTGCTTCTCACGGATGAGATCGCGCTCATTGCGAGCGGCATCCCGCTCCGCCAGAATAGTATCGCGCTCGATCTCGAGAGAAGTGATCCTGGAACGCTCGCCCGCGGTGACTTCGGCCATCTGCTGCAGCATCAACAGCAACCGGTCGGGATCACGTGGAAGATCATCCATCGCCAGCGACATGGAGCTATTCTATTGACGGCAAGCTCAGAAAGCCAGGACTTCCGCTCACCATGCGGTGCTCGGGCGAGGGATCGCACGAGGCTGGAGCCGGTGCCACGGTAAGCCCTCGAGCAACGTCGCGAGCTGCGCCGCGCTCAACCGCACCACGCCTTCGGCCGGTGAGGGCCAGCTGAACCGCCCGGCCTCCAGCCTCTTCGTGTACAGGCACAGGCCGGTGCCGTCATAGACCAGGATCTTCACCCGGTCGGCGCGTTTGGGACGGAAGATGAACACCTCGCCCGCGAACGGGTCGGCCCGCAGCGCCTGCTGCACCAGGGCGGCCAAGCCATCCATGCCCTTGCGGAAGTCGACCGGCTGGGCTGCCAAGAGGATCCGCACCCCGGGCGGGACCGTGATCATGTCAGGTCTCGCACCACCTCGAGCACCCGGCGCAGTGCTGCGGCATCGACGTCCGCACCAACGCGGACGACAGCTGGGCCGAGCGCGATCTCGATCCGGCCACTGGCCTCAGCCAGGGCCGTGCCGTCCTCCGTCACCACCACCGGCACGAACGCGGGAGCATCACGCGCCGCCGGTGTCGCGAGCCGCTGCCGCCAGGTAAACAGCTGGCTCGCGTGCAGACCGTAGCGCCGGGCCACCGCCGAGACGGTCGTGGTCGGATCGAGGCTCTCGGCCACGATCCAGGCCTTCTCCTCGTCCGTCCAGCGCCGCCGCCGGCCAACGCCGGTGATGACCTCCACCCGGCGAAAGCCGTCGGCCTTCGTACTGGTCGTACTACTAGGATTACTCATAGATGCAGGCCCGTCCGATCCGCCAGGGACCTTCATCCTCGTCGCTGTCAGCCGACCCGCAAGGTGGGCGTCAGGCGCCGCTTACGATCTCCTTCGAGGTCGGAGCCACCGACGCGGCCGAGCTCAGCCGACAGTTCGACAACCACTTCACGCCAGCCGAGCTCACTGCCTTGCG
>JBJMPB010000017.1:0-4291 GCA_045803455.1 Gemmatimonadales bacterium
CCAGTTCCAGGAGACGATGTTACCATCGACGTCCGAGCTGGCATCTTGGAAATCACACCGCAGGGCCGAGCAGGTGGAGAAGAAGTTTGCCGCCGGCGCCTGGTTTTCCTGGTTTTCCTTGGTCGGCGAATCCTTGCAGGCCGTGACCAGGCCCGCTCCAAACGTGGCTACTGCGAGCCAAATCATCGCTCTCATGGTGCTCCTCAGGGGGTAAAGTGGTGGCCCTTCATCTGCGGAATCGGCCGCAGACTTCCGTCTTACCCGCCGGAGGGGACCCTCCGGCGGGCACTGCAACAGGTGTGATATGGTCTAGTGGTGAGGCCCTAGAAGTCTCTTCCAACCCGCCGGAGGCAAGCCTCCGGCGGGGTCCTGCTCATTCTACTACTGCGGTGTTGCCTTAACCGACAATACCACGTCGTTGAAGTCCGGCTCGCCCGGAATGCCGGGGGTGCCGCCGTCATCAAAGTTGATGGTCCAATTGGGGTACCCGCCATCCATCTTCCCGGCTGGTGCTCCGGGGGTCGGGCTTCCGACGCTGGCGGTTCCCTGGTGTAGCCGAATCCGGAGGTTCCCCGGCTGCACGACCAGCGCGCCACCGGCTGCATCCTTGAGCGTATACGTGGTGCCCGATCCCAGCGCGCAGGCGTTGAAGAATGCGTTCTGACTGTAGGGCTGCAGAATCACGACGTTGTTGCCCGCCAGCTGGCAGCTGCTGCTGGTGAGGGTCAGGGTGACGGTGGATGCCTGGGTGATGCCGAGCTCGCAGGTGACGTCGGTGCCGGCTACGGTGCAATTGCCGGACTGTGGCGCCGAGTTGACCGTGACGCCCTGAGTGATGGTGTTAGTTGCACCACCGTTGTCGGTTACCGTCAGGGCCACCTGATAGGTGCTGGCGGCAGCAAAGGTGTGGGTCGGGTTCTGGTTCACATCCGCCGCGGTGCCGTCGCCAAAGTTCCAGCTCCAGGAGGCGATGGTTCCGTCGCTATCGGTGCTGGCGTCGGTGAAGGAACAGGCGGCATTGACCGTGCAGGTTGACGGCACCACGAAGCCCGCGGCTGGCGGCGTGTTGGTGGTGGTCCCGCCGGTAACGGTCACCGGAATGCTCTTGGTGTTCGACTTACCACCATTGTCGGTCACCGTGAGCGTCACCGTCGGATTCCCGGCGGTAGTATAGGTGTGGCTCGGATTCGCGCCCGGATTATCCACCGTCGTGCCGTCACCGAAGTCCCAATGCCGGGTGGTGATGGTGTTATCGCCCTCGGGATCGGAGCTGAGATCCGCGAAACTACAGGCGACCGCGACGGTACACGGACCGCCGGTAAAGTTCGCCACCGGGTCGTTGTTGGGTCCGGTGCCGCCATCGTCCCCACCGCAGGCCCACGCGGCAGCGAGAATGACAGTTGTTGCAGCCATCAGGGGGATTGATCGCATAGAGTCTTCCCAGCCAAGAGTGACGTGTGTCGAACAAGGAATCGGCGGAGTTGGTTGCGCGTGACTGTACGCGACCCGCGCGCCGGTTGAGCCAGAGGCGTGCCAGTGGCAGGCAGCCCGGCGGGATGCCCGACCAATACAATCCAACAAATGATGCCACATACACCTACAACCTTGCACAGCGAGCGCCTCACAACGGTGCGGTAAGCCCACAATTGTAGCGGGCAAGCCATATCAGGCGCGTGCATCTTACCCGGAGTGTAGCACTGCCGCTGGTTCATACATCACAATCACGTCGCGCAAGCTCTTCGGTTGACTCCACGCGCTTGGCCGGGCTAGGTTTGCGGGCTGTAACCATGACGGACCTGTCGCTGTCGCGCAGCCAGATGCTGCTCCTGAGCGGGTCGGCCAACCGAGCGCTCGCTACCGAGGTAGCCGCCCATCTGGGGCAGCCCCTCTGTCAGGTCACGCTCCGCCGGTTTGCCGACGGCGAGATCTTCGTCAAGATCGATGAGAATGTCCGGGGGCGGGATGTGTACATCATCCAGCCGACGAATCCCCCGGCGGAAAACATGATGGAGCTTCTGCTCCTTATGGATGCCGCCAAGCGGGCCAGCGCCGCCCGGGTTACGTCGGTAATCCCGTACTTCGGCTACGCGCGGCAGGACCGGAAGGACCAGCCCCGGGTCGCGATCAGCGCCAAGTTGATGGCCAACATGGTCTCCATGGCGGGAGCCGACCGGGTGCTGGCCATGGACTTCCATCAGCACCAGATGCAGGGGTTCTTCGACCTTCCGGTGGATCACCTGTACGCCGCACCGGTCTTCGTGAACCACTACCGGCAGAAGAGCCTGCGGGACTTGGTGATCGTGGCGCCGGATGTGGGCTCGGCCAAGATGGCGCGGGGTTATGCGAAGCGGCTCAACGCTTCTCTGGCGATCATCGATAAGCGACGACCCTCGGCGAACATAGCTGAGGTACTTAACGTGGTTGGCGAGGTCACCGGGAAGGACTGCATCATCCCGGACGACATGATAGATACTGCCGGAACCATGGCGGAAGCGGTTACCGCCCTGAAGCGGCTGGGTGCCCAGGACGTGTACTGTTGCGCCACCCATGCCCTGCTCTCCGGTCCCGCTGTCGACCGGCTGATGGCGTCTGGGGTGAAAGAAGTTGCGGTCACCAATACGATTGCCATACCGCCGGAGCGCCGATTCGACCGGCTCAAGGTGCTGTCGATCGCCGGACTCCTGGCCAAGGCAATCGGGTACACGCATAGCGATCAGTCGGTGAGTTCGTTGTTTGACTGAGTCGGGAGTCGAGAGTCGAGAGTCGGGAGCTTTAAGCTCTGGCGGACTCCGGACTCCAGACTCCTGACCTGACTCTCAGGAGACGTACAGCATGGCCCAGCAAGCAAACCTCCAGGCCGCTACCCGGAACACCACCGGCAAAGGCGCCGCCCGCAGCCTTCGGCGCCAGGGCAAGGTCCCGGGCGTCATCTATGGCCACAACCGGCCTCCGGAAATCCTGGCGATCGAAGCCTCCGCCCTGAGCAAGATGCTGATCGGGGTCAGCGCTGGAACCACGGTGTTCGACGTCGTGGTGGACGGGCGCCCGGCGGTGAAGGCACTCATCCGGGAAATTCAGCGGGACTCCGTTCGCCCGGCCGAGATCCTGCACCTCGATCTTTATGAGGTCCGCGCCGACGAGAAGGTCACCCTTTCCGTTCCCATCCATCTGATCGGCATTCCCGACGGGGTCCGGAACTTTGGCGGCGTGCTCGACCACGTGCTGCGCGAGCTGGAGATCGAGGTGCTCCCGGCCGACATCCCCGAGCACGTGGAGCTCGATGTGACCGCCCTGGCCATCGGCCACTCGATGTTTGTTCGCGACGTGCGGGTCGAGAAGGCGGAGATCTTGAACGATCCGGACACGCCCGTGTGCACCGTCGTGGCTCCGCGGACTGAAGAGGCACCCGCGCCGGTGGAGGAAGCCGCGGCGCCGACCGAGCCCGAGCTCATTCGGAAGCCCAAGCCCGACGCCGAGGCGGAGGCCGAACCGAAAGCCTGAGCCCTGCACACGATCGTGGGGCTCGGCAATCCGGGTCCGGAGTACGAGCGCACGCGTCACAACGCCGGGTTCGTCCTCGCCGATCGGTTGGTGTCTCGCTGGCAGCTGGGGCAGTATCGCCGGGTCGACCGGGCCCGAGAGGCGCGGGGCAACTTGCAGGGAATCCCGGTCGCAGTACTCAAGCCCCAGACCTACATGAATCGGAGCGGCGCAGCAGTCGGGCCGCTCCGCAGCCTTCCCGAGTTCGATCCCAGTCAGCATCTCCTGATTTTGGTGGACGACGTGGCCCTGCCCGTGGGGCGGTTTCGGCTCCGCGGCGCAGGTTCCGCCGGCGGACACAACGGTCTCAAGAGCATAGAGGGCACGCTTCAGAGGCAAGACTATTCCCGGCTCCGAATTGGAGTCGGACCTGCGCCGCCGGGGCTGGATGATCTTGCCGACTTCGTGCTGGACGAGTTCACCCCCGAAGAGCAGAAGGCCATCGAGAGCCTGCTCGACCCGATGAGTGAAGCCGTCGAATGCTGGATCGAGGACGGAATAGAGAAGGCGATGAATCGGTTCAACAAGTGATAGTCGGGAGTCTAGGGTCGGGAGTCTGGGTCTCCAACTCGACATCTGCTCTCGACTCCTGACTCCCGACTCCCGACTCCTGACTCCCGACTCCTGACTCCCGACTCCTGACTCCCGACTCCTGACTCATGTTACGACTCGGAATCGTAGGCCTTCCCAACGTCGGAAAATCCACGCTCTTCAACGCCCTCACGTCCGCGAAGGCGCTGGTAGCGAACTA
>JBJMPB010000037.1:0-3119 GCA_045803455.1 Gemmatimonadales bacterium
GCCCGTGCGGATCGTTCAACCATCCCGCCTCGGGTGTCAGATGCACTCGCGGACGGATCTCTGAGGTCCTCACCCCTTGACCCCGCTCTGCGCGATGCTGCCGATGAACGAGCGCTGGAAGGCCAGGAACAGGGCCAGCACCGGCAAGGTGATCAGTGTCGAGTAGGCCATCATCGGGCCCCATTCGACGTTCAGCTGGAAGAAGTAGCTCACCCCCACCATCACCGGCCGCAGCTCCTCGGTCTGCACCACCATCAACGGCCACAGGTACTGGTTCCACGCCGGCAGGAAGGTCAGGATCGAGACCGAGGCGATGGCCGGGCCGGAGAGCGGCATGATGATGCTGCGGTAGATCCGGAATGAGGAAGCTCCATCGACCGTGGCCGCCTCGTCGAGCTCCTTGGGGATGCTCTGGAAGTAGGAGTAGAAGAGGTAGATCGAGAAGGCGTTCGCGATGAACGGGATGACCTGCACCTTGTAGCTGTCCAACCAGCCCTGCGACAAGATGATGACCCCGTCGGAGAAGCCGACGTTCGGCAGCTTGTTGACCCACCACAGCAGGGGCAGGGCAAACGTCTCGAACGGGACCACCAGGGTCGCCAGCACCATGCTGAGCACGAACCCCCGACCGCGCCACTTCATCCGGGAGAGCCCGAACGCGGCCAGGCTGTTGATCAACAGGCCGAGGATGACGATGACGCCGGACATCACGATCGAGTTCAGCAGGAACCGGCCGGCGGGGACCTTCTCGAAGGTGGCCCGGTAGTTGTCGAGGGACAGGTGCCCCACCGGCAGGAACGCTCGGAGCGAGCCCAGGTCAGCGAAGATCTGGTCGTCCGGCTTGAGCGAGCTGACGAACATGAACACGATCGGGAAGGCGAAGAAGAGCACCAGGACGATCCGCCCGGCCTGCGCGCCGATCGCGGCGCCGTTGGCCTTGCGGCGTGTGCGAGGTACCGACGAGGTCGACGCGGTCATCGGAGGTCCTTGTCTCGGGTGAGGTAGCGCTGGACGAGGGAAACGGTCAGAACCAAGGCGAAGAAGAACAGCGAGATCGCCGAGGCGTAGCCGGTCTGCTGCTGGGTGAACCCGGTGCGCACGGCTTGGAAGACCACCGTTGAGGTGGCATCGAGCGGTCCGCCGTTGGTCATCACGTTGATCTGGGCGAACAGGCTGAACGCGGCGATCGTGATGGTCACCAGGATGAACGTGCGCGTCTCCTTCAGACCCGGCCAGGTGACGTAGCGAAACTTGTGCCAGCCGTTGGCACCGTCGATGGTGGCGGCTTCGTACTGCTCGCCCGGGATGGTCTGCAGGCCGGAGAGCCAGATGACCATGTGGAACCCGACCGCCTGCCAGATCGACATGAACATGATCGCCGGCATCGCGGTGGAGGGGTTGCTGAGCCAGTCGGTCCCCTGGATGACGTTGAAGCTGACCGTCTGCAGCAGGTTGTTCACCAGGCCGTCAGGGGCGTACATGAACCGCCACAGGATGGAGACCACCACGATGGAGGTCACCACAGGGACGAAGTAGACGGTGCGGAAGAAGTTCTTCCCCCGGCCCTGTCCGTTGGCCAGCAGCGCGAGCAGGAGCGCGAACGCCGACTGCAGCGGAACCACGACCACGGTGAAGTACAACGTGTTGCGCAGTGACTTCCAGAACAGCGGGTCCGAGAACAGGCGCTGGAAGTTGTCGAGCCCCGTGAACTTGGCTGGTTCCGGCGAGATCAGCCGGGCGTTGGTGAACGCCAGCGCGAAGCAGAGCAGGACGGGAATGAAGAAGAAGATGACCAGGAGGATGATCGCCGGCGAGCTGAAGGCGAGGCCCTTCCAGGACTTCTTCTTGCCAGTGGCCCTGGCACGTGGTTGTAGACGCTTCCGTGAAGTGGTGGCCACCTTGGCGGTGGCGAGCGTGCTGGACATCGAACCTCCCTGTGGGCTGCGGGGGGCGGGCAGCAGCTGCCGGCCCGCCCCCGCGGCTGGATCAGTTGCCGTAGTAGTCGTTGGCCTTGAGGTCGGCGTCGATGTCGGCGACCGCCTTGTCGAGGACCTGGTTCGGGTCGCCACCGTTGATGATGTCCTGAGCGGCCTTGGCGAAGGTCGACGTCAGGTACGGGTAGCCGGGGGTGGCCGGTCGCAGCTCTGCGAACGCAGCCGACTCGTCGAGGAAGAACCGCTTTGCGCCGCCCTTCTGCCATCCCGGCGTCATCTGGGCGGCCTCCTCGGTGGCGGGCACGTTGCCGGAGTCCCCGGCGATCTTGCTCAGGTACTTGGGGTTGAGCGAGAACGCGAGGTAGTCCATCGCCGCTTTGGCCTGCTTGCAGGTCGCGCTGACGCCCCACTGCCACGACCCGCCGCCGATCTTGGGGCCGTTGCCGAAGTCCGGCGGCGGCAGCGGCACGCCATCCTTGACCTTGTCCAGGCCGGTCGAGTTCCAGATGCCGGTCCAGACCATCGCGGTCTTGCCGTTGGAGAAGTCTGCGAACGCGTCGACGCTCGACTTCTGGGGGACGTATCCCTTGTCCACCAGTCCGCGGAACCACGCGGCCCACTTCTTGGCCGCGTCGCCGTTGAGGGCCCCGTCGGCGGTCTTGTACCCGTCACGGTTGATCAGGTCACCGCCGAAGCTCTGCAGGAAGGGCGAATAGCCGTAGGTCCACCACTCGGTCCCGCTGTCGCCCGTGCCGAGGTCGAAGGGGTACTTGAAGTCACCGGTGGACTTGATCTTCTCGAGCGCGGCGTTGAACTCCTCACCGGTCCAGGGCTTGTCGACGGTGGGGATCCGGACCCCTGCCCTGGTCAGCGCATCCTTGTGCGCGAACACGGCGAGGGCGGCCTCGAAGTACCCGATGGAGTACAGCTTGTCCTGGTAGATCCCCTTGGTGGTCTCCAGGTTCTTGTCGACCAGGTCCTTCGGGAGGGTCAGGGGCTGCAGGAAGCCTGACTGTGCCCAGCTGGAGACGTTGGGCGCGTCGACGTCGAAGATGCAGGGCAGCTTCTTCGAGGTCGCAGCAGCAGTCACCGCCCCGTTGTAGGCCTCCTGAGGAAACGACTTGAGCTCGACGGTGTACTTGCTCTGGCTCGCGTTGTAGTCCTTGATGATCGTCTGGAGCAGGG
>JBJMPB010000149.1:0-3067 GCA_045803455.1 Gemmatimonadales bacterium
GGGGTAATACTTGCGCACGCCCTCGGCAAATTCCTGGGGCTGGTCGATCTCGGTATTGTTGAACTCCGGCCAGATCACGTCGACGCCCAACTCCGCGGCTTCCCAGGCGTCTTCCACCGCCATCTTCACCCCACCCGGCTCGCGGTCCGGAAGGGCGCCGTCGATCGAGTCGGTCCGCGCGATGATCACCACGTCTACTCCAGTAGCCTGAGATGCGGCCTTGATCGCCTTGAGCTTGGCCAGCCAGTCCTTCCGCTGTACCAGCACCTTGTTGCGCTTCTGCTTTCCCACATTCACAATGTGCCCGCAGGTCCGGTTGGCGGGATCCTGATTCTCGAGGTGCACCCCAGCGGCACGGGCCCGAATCAGCTCCACGGCCAGAGTGAACGTCTGGGTAGGCCCGCCGAAGCCAGCCTCCATGTCAACGAAGGCCGGAGGGCATTCCAGGGTTTCCTTGCCATCGGTGTCGTAGTAATGGGTATTCCGGGCGCCCTCGATGCCCATCCACATCTCGTGAACCAGTTTGACCATGTCATGCGAGGCGTAGACCCCGATGTCGGGGAACATGCTCTTGGTTGCCGCGAGCTGCCATCCACTCCCGTACAGCGCCTTGAAGCCGAGCCGGGTCATGATTGCCGCGGTGAAGGCGTCGTACGCGCCGGCGGTGTGGAGATACGAGCTTCGGGCGCGAGCCTCGTGGAGCAGGCGGCGCAGCTTGTCAGCGGGATGCTCGGTTTCGGGGGGAGCAAACAGCTTCTGAAGGGCCTCCGCGGGGTAAACCGCATGCGCGGAAACGGGTCGGGTCGCGGTTGCCATATCGATGGGGTCTCCTTTGAGCCAGGGCAGGGCGCTTGTGAAACTATTCACATGATAACGTCCGCATCTGAATCTCGCCAGCCGCCCCGCTTCGGGGAACCCACGCAATCCCTTGCAGGGGCTGCTCCTGCTATACTACGCGCCGTGGAAACCCCAGGCCCGATGTTCATCACCAAGCCTTTTGTCACCGACCGGCGCATCCGGTTTGCCCTGGTGGGGTGCGGGCGGATCTCCGCCAATCACTTCGATGCCATCGAGAAGCACGCCGCGCGCGCCGAACTGGTTGGCGTGTGCGACGTCGACCCTGCGGCGCTCCGGAAAGCGGAGGAGCGGACCGGGGCCTCCGGGTTTCGTTCGCTGGACGCCCTCCTGGCCGGCACCGATGCCGACGTGGTGATCCTGGCAACGCCGAGCGGCCTGCATGCGGATCAGGCGGTCCAGGTGGCCGAGGCCGGGCGACATGTGATGACCGAGAAGCCGATGGCTACCCGGTGGCAGGACGGCAAACGGATGGTGCACGCCTGCGATCTGGCCGGAGTCCACCTGTTCGTGGTAAAGCAGAACCGCCGCAACGCTACCCTCCAGCTGCTGAAGCGCGCCGTGGAAAAGGGACGGTTCGGGCGGATCTACATGGTGACGATCAACGTCTTCTGGAGCAGGCCGCAGTCATACTACGAGAGCGCTCCGTGGCGCGGCACCTGGGAGTTCGACGGCGGCGCCTTCATGAATCAGGCTAGCCATTATGTGGATCTGCTGGACTGGTTGATCGGACCGGTCGAAAGCGTCCAGGCATACACCGCCACGCTGGAGCGGAACATCCAGGTGGAGGACACCGGGGTGGTCAGTATCCGCTGGCGCACCGGCGCGCTCGGATCCATGAACGTGACCATGCTGACCTATCCCAAGAACCTCGAAGGATCGATCACCATCATCGGAGAGAAGGGAACGGTGCGGATCGGCGGCGTGGCGGTGAATCGTATCGATCACTGGGAGTTTGCCGACTCCGACCCGGATGACTCCAGTATCGAGCAGGCCAGCTACGAGACAACCTCGGTCTACGGGTTTGGCCACCCGCTCTACTATGACAATGTGATTCAGTCACTCCGGGGAGAAGCCAAGCCGGACACTGATGGCCGTGAGGGGCTCCACTCGCTGGAAATTCTCATCGCCACCTACCTCTCCGCCCGGGACGGGCGGCGTGTTGCGTTGCCGCTCGAGTACTAGCTTCTCTCCTTCGCCCCGGTGATCCCGTGTCGAATCTCCTGATCACGGGCGGCGCGGGTTTCATCGGCGCCAACTTTACCCATTACTGGCTGCAGAAGCATCCTGACGACTCGATCGTCGTGCTGGATGCGTTGACCTACGCGGGAAACCTTGCCAGCCTGGGATCGGCTCTCACCGATCAGCGGCTCAAGTTCGTCCAAGGTGACATTGGAACCCCCGGGTTGGTGGAAAGCCTGCTGCGAGAGCATCCGATATCCCGGCTGGTCCACTTTGCCGCCGAATCGCACGTGGACCGATCCATAGCGGGTCCTGACCCCTTTCTGCAAACCAACGTTCTGGGCACGCACCAGCTGCTCAAAGCCGCTCGAACGGTCTGGCTGGACGAGTCTTCTGGAGTGAACGACCCGCGGTTTCACCACATCTCGACCGACGAAGTGTACGGGTCACTCGGTCCTGACGATCCACCGTTCACCGAGGTCAGTCCCTATGACCCAAGCTCTCCCTATGCCGCAAGCAAGGCGGCCAGCGATCATCTGGTGCGGGCGTATCACCGCACCTACGGCCTTCCAGTCTCGGTAACGAACTGCTCGAACAATTACGGCCCCTACCAGCACCCTGAAAAGTTGATTCCGCTCGTCATCCTGCACGTCCTCGAGGGCAAGCCACTTCCCATCTATGGCGATGGGCTTCAGGTGCGCGACTGGCTCCATGTTCATGACCATTGCCGCGCGATCGAACAGGCCCTGCTTCAAGGCCGCGCTGGTGAGACCTACAATGTGGGAGGCCAGTCGGAATCGGCCAATCTCAACCTGGTGCGTCAGCTCGCGGCAATTCTGGACCAGTGCTTTGCCAAGGATCCATTACTCAGCCGGCGGTACCCTCGAAGCCCGGCAGGGCGGGCAGGCGGAGCGGCATCCCTGATCACTCATGTTGCCGATCGCCCCGGGCACGATCGGCGCTATGCCACGTCCAACAGCAAGATCGAGAGGGAGCTTGGGTTTCGGCCGGAGGAGACGCTGGAGAGCGG
>JBJMPB010000153.1:0-4023 GCA_045803455.1 Gemmatimonadales bacterium
CGGCACCTCAAGCGAGTGGATTCTCTCGAGGCTCAGCCCAGGGTACGAGTGTTCGTGATGGGCGCAAACCAGTGGCGGACTTCAGATCGCTGGCCGCTGGCAGGCGTGCATCCGGACACGTTCTACCTGGCGAGCAGCCGCAAGGGCAGCAAAGGGTCGGGTGTCCTGGTGCACCGCGCGCCGGCGAACGGCGGCGGCACAACATTGATCCGGTCCGACCCCGCGCATCCGCTCACCGATCCCTTCGATGGCAGGTTCGGGGCGCACGATTACCGCTCGCTGATTGCCGCTCCCGGCATCGCAGTGTTCGAGACTGCCGCGTTCAGCACGCCGGTTGAGATCGTCGGCCAGGTTGTGATCGAGTTGGCCGCGAGTGCCACTGTACCTGACTTCGACCTCTGGGCCCAGCTCTACGACGTGGGGCCGGACGGGACCGCCTGGAACCTCTCGACTCCGGGCACGGTACTACAGCGCGCGAGCTATCGGGAGGGTGGGCCCCAGCGGCTGCTGGTAAAACCGGGGCAGACGGTAAAACTCCGAATGGACCGACTGGTGACGGCCAATCGCTTTCTCCCGGGGCACCGTTTGCGCCTGGTCATTACCCCTCAATTCTATCCCGTGTTCTCGGTCAATCCTCAGACCGGCGCGCAGGAGTTCGAGAGCGACAGCGTCAGAGCGGGGGAGATCCGAATCGGACACTCGCCCGATGGGTTATCGCGTATCGTTCTGCCGGTAATGCCCATCGCGAAGTGAGGCCGGCGCACGCGCCGTAGCCAATGCGCGATTTGGACTGCACATTCGGCCGGAGCATCCGCTCACCATCTGCAGAGGAGGCATTGTGAGAGGTCTGGTCCCCATCGGCATATTGCTGGTCGTTGCCTGGGTGGTCGGTTTCCTGGTGTTCAAGGTGGCCGGAATCCTGATTCATCTTCTGATTATCGTCGGGATCATCATGCTGATCGTCGGCTTCTTCCGGCGGGTGAGCGGCGGTGTCTGATCGTCAGATGACTGAGATTCGCACCCGTACCGATCGGACGGGGTGGACCGAGATTGGCCCCGACCCGCTCGACCAGCTGATCCAGCTCTCCCACCTCATCGGCCACGACGCCCGTCTGGTCCAGCCCGGCGGCGGGAACACCTCTATAAAGGAAGGCGACACCCTGCTGGTGAAGGGGAGCGGGACCGATCTGCGCAGCATAGGGCGCGGCGGATTCACTCGGCTCTCCCTCTCCCGCCTGGCCCCGCTGCGGGTCACAGCCGAGATGAGTGACAGCGACATGATGCGGTTCATGGCGCAGTGCATGGTGGAAGATGGCCCTGCACCCAGCGTCGAGACTCCGCTCCACGCGCTGCTGCCATACAAGGTCATCGCGCATACTCATGATGTCCCCACCATGAGCCTCACCAACATCAGGGACAGCGAGGCCGAGCGGCTGCTCGGTGAGCTGTTCGATGGCAGGGTGGTGTATGTGCCTTACGTGCGTCCGGGGTTTCCGCTGGCACGGGCCGTGGCCCGACTGATTGACGGAGGGGCAGAGGGGCGGAGAGGCGGAGCAATTGCCGAACATACGATCGCGCTCGCGTTGGCCCATCACGGGCTGGTCGTCTGGGGTCAGGGCGCCGCCGAATGCTACGATCGCCTGGTCGAGATCACCGGCAGGATGGACGAGCTCATCGCCACCAAGCGAGCCGACCGCCCCTCGGACCTGGCCTCGCTGCGCCCGGTGCCGCCGCACGCGGAGCGACATGGGCTTGCCGAGCTGGTGCTCCCCGTCATTCGCGGTGCTCTCGGCAGGAACGAGCGGGTCATTCTCCACTTCGACGATTCGGACGAGCTGGTGCTGGCGCTGGATGGTGAGGAGATCCCCGAGCTGGTTCGCCGCGGCATGGCAACACCCGAGCACCTGCTCCGAGCCGGGCGGCTCCCCGTCATCCTGAGCCCCTCTGTCATTCTGAGCGCAGCGAAGAATCCCTCCACCATCCGCGCCGCGCTCGCCACCGCCCATACCGAGTACGAGGCCTATCACCGGAAACACGCCAGGAGCGGCGAGCCCGCTCTCGACGACTGGGCCAAGGTCATCCTCATTCCCGGCCTCGGCATGGTGACCGCCCTGGCCGACAAGCGCGGCGCGGTCACCGCGAACCTCTGCTATCGGGCGGTGCTCGAGAGCATCGAGAATGCCGAGGCGATCGATCGCTTTGAGTTCATTCCCGAAGCGGATGTGTTCGAGTTCGAGCATTGGCCCCTGGAGCGGCGCAAAATAGAGGAGCAGATCGCGAGGGACCGCATTACCAAGCTCCTGGCTCGGCACGTCGTCGTGATCATCGGCGGAGGCAGCGGCATCGGACAGGCGGCGGCGGAGCGCTTTGCCGAGGAAGGCGCGCACGTGGTGGTAGCCGATCTGGACGGCGAGCAGTGCAAGCGGGTTGCGGATGGAGTGGCGGCAAAGTATCCCGGGCGCGCGATTGCGGTGCCGGCGGACGTGCGGGACGACGCCAGCCTCGACCTGCTGTTCCGAAAAACCGTGCTCGGGTTCGGCGGCCTGGACTGCCTGTTCTATACCGCGGGCCTCTCGCCGCGTTTTGCTCCAATCACCGAGATCAGCCGGGACGATCTTCAGCGGCAGCTCGAGGTCCACTACCTCGGCGCAGTGCGCGCGATTGGGCGAGCGGCGGCGATCATGCAGCGCCAGGAGCTGGGTGGCTCGGTCGTGGCCTCGGTCTCCAAGGCCGCACTCGTCCCGGGGAAAGACGCGGTGGCGTATGCCGGCAGCAAGGCCGCGCTGCTCCAGGCCCTTCGGGTGGCCGCGGTGGAGCTGGGTCCCCACGGCATCCGGGTGAACGCCATCAACGCCGACCAGATCGAGACTCCGCTGTTCATGCAGTTCGTGCGAGAGCGCGCCGCCAGCCGCGGCGTTTCCGTCGAACAACAGCTGGAGACATACCGAAGCCGAAACCTGATGGGAGCCGCGCTGATACCGCCGGAAGCCGTGGCGGATCTCGCGGTGCTGCTCGCCAGCAATCGGTTCCGCTTCACTACCGGTGACATCCTCACTGTCGATGGAGGCCTGCCCGAAGCCTTCCCCCGATAACTGAGTTTAGGCGAAGGTACCTGGTTAGAACGGCAACCTGCTGATCAGTTCTCGGATCGAAACCCTCTCCAGGAACGGCAGGCCCACTCCAAACGCCACTCGGAAGGGCCGTGAGCTTCCGCCCAGCTGGTCGCCGAACTGGAGGCGCAGGACGCGCTGCTCCACCCTGACCGAGAGGCTCACCAGTTGCCGGAATCGGTACCGAACGCTGGTGCCCACCGAAGCCGTCATGGTAGACCCGTCGAGCAGCTCCATGTAGGACGGCTGCCCGCCAAAGACGAGACCCAGCCCGGAATGCACCTCCCAGGCGAGTGGCAGATCCGGCGGGCGGATCCAATAACGCGCCCTGGTGGCCCCGGCCAGCGACTGCGCCCCGGAACTCACCTGGACCCGCTTCATGGAACCACTCACCGTGGCGTAACCCGGACTATAGGTGACCGCGTTGGTGACATCGAAGCGCTCGTTGAACCTGACGTTCATCTGGGCGCCAAACCGAAAACCCACCCGCTGGCTCACGTGAAGGGTGCCGTCGTGGAGCGAGAACTTGGTGGGGAGCGAGAATTTGGTGATGGGTCGAACTTCGATTTGCTGGGCTTCGAGCGGGAGGGCAGAGGCGGAGATCAGTCCGGCTGCGGCCCCGAGGAGCAGCAGCCCCTGAACTCTCGTCCCAAGCCGCGTCGCCCGAATGGCCATCCCGCCTCCAGCGCTGAGTAGATCGTTAAACAGTATGGATGGTGGTGCGGGAGGGCGTTGTGGGCAGGGTCACTGCTTTCAGGCGGGCTGTGGTCACCTGTGATCCAAGTCGCTGACGAAGAGTGGCTTAGAGGCCAGTGTGTGGCGGGCTTGACTGGTGCTTGACTCGCCTTGCCTATCCTGCCCCCAACGATTTGGAGGCTAAGCCAATGCGGATACTCAGCGTAGTACTCTCGTT
>JBJMPB010000085.1:0-3883 GCA_045803455.1 Gemmatimonadales bacterium
GAATCCCGCGGGTGGTACAGTGCTTGGCTGAGATAGGTTGGAATAGCCCCCCATTCGCCATCAGGCCCCCGAACCCGAGCACAGTACAAGCAGCACGGGATGAGGTGCTCGGCACTAGTACAACATGCCTTCCAAATGCGGCGCCATCTAAGGCGCTCCAGTCGTTGGCGCTGACTGTCCGTCCTGATGGCGGTAGTCTCAGCCAGGATGGCCCGGGCGGTCAGGCACACGGCCCGTGCACGTTCAATCGTTTGAGATAGGGAACTGACCAACATGTGGTCGGGCGTGAAGACGGGGAGCCTAGCCATGCCGCCGGCCCTGCTTTTTCAGGAAACGAAGGTGCGGGTTGGCTCACCTCCGATGGAGTGAATATACCATAAAGGCCCACCCCTACCGCTTTCCTAGGACGGACCTGGATCATAGGGGGACGGCGACTTTCCTCATAAGAGTGAGACTCAGTGGGAAGGTCTTGGGAAGGTTCAGCCGAAACGGACGCAAAAGGGCCGCGAATCAGCACAAGTGGCGGGATTAGTAGGTAAGATGTGTTAGCGTGAGAACTTGGGAACGTATGCGAAGGCTCGTAAAAGCCCTGGGAGAACTGCAGACCTCCATTCGTCGGTTCGATTCCGACCGGCGCCTCTCTCCAGCCGTAACTATCTCGGCTCCATTCTCGGTTGTCGCGAATGCTCTGGCCCAGGTGAGGCCGAGCGCTGAATGTCAAAAGCCCCTTCGGCATTGCCGAAGGGCCTCTTCTTTCATGACTGCCTCATCCGTCAGCGCGAGTAGTACTCGATCACGAGGGACGCCTCGCACTGAATCGGGATCTGCTCCCGCTCGGGGATTTCCCGGATCCGCACCCGCCGGTTGTCCTTGTCCAGTTCGAGATAGGCCGGCGGCCGAGCCACTTCCAAGGGGGCGGTGAAGGCGACCATATCCCGGCTCCGCTGGGACAGGGCGACCACATCCCCCGGCTTGAGCCGGCGGGAAGGCCGATCGACTTTCCGGCCGTTGACCGTGACATGGCCGTGGGTCACCGCTTGCCGTGCCGCGTAGATGGTCCGGACGAACCCAGCCCGCAACACCACGGCATCCAGTCTGAGCTCGAGGAGCTGAAGCAGCCGAACACCCGTGTTACCGGTCTGCCGGATGGCTTGCGCAAAGGCATTTTGTAGCTGCCGCTCGCTCACATTGTACTGAGCCCTGAGCCGCTGCTTCTCCACCAGCTGTTTCTTGTAGCCGCTGACTTTCCGGCGGGGCGAGGCACCGTGTTGCCCTGGCGGGTTGGGACGGCGCTCCATGACTCTGGCTGCCTTGGGCGTGAGTGCAATGCCCAGCTGGCGGGCCAGTTTGACTTTGGGTCCCCTACGATTCACGACAGCTTCTCCTCTGGATGGTTCCAAGTGCGCGCAGCCCACTAACCTATTGGCATAACACGATTCTGGGAAGGGGGGAGGAGGAACGACGGAACGTGAGGAACGACGGAAGGTGAGGAAGACGGAAGCTGAGGAACGATGTCTCACGCATCCCCGGTAATCTCGCCCACTGCGGAACCCCAAAATTGGAGGTAAGCTTCTTCTACTTACCTTTGGAGGGTAGTCCCGTGAAGATGCTTCGCCTGGTTCCACTCCTGGGCCTCGTGTTGTTCTTGCCGCATCGAGCGGCCGCCCAGGCCCAGAACGTCGCCCCCCAGCTTCCGGGCTGCAGTTGGAAGTGCTACAGCGTGACCCTGCCGTACGGCCTGTATGTGAAAGAGGTCGTGGATGGCGGGAGCTATGTCGTGCTGGAAGACGGCAGCGTGTGGGAGATCCGCTTACCCCAGCGTCCCGTCGCCTCCAGCTGGTCAGCCGGTGACTTCGTCCAGCTCAAGAGCATCGCCGCCCCGGTGGAAAACTACGAAATTCTGCTGGCCCACGGCGACAACGACCGGGCGGAAGCTCGACTGGCCGGCCGCGACCACCCCCCGGAATCCGAGCTGCCTCAGGAGTAGTACCGCCGCATTTCAGCCGCCACACCGTCAAGATCAGGAAACAGCCGCCGCTCGTCTACGTCGACCAGATCCAGCTGGTCCCGGAAACGAGCGGTTTCCTGAGCTGGAATCACGAACTTGGTCAGTGCCGAGCCCAGCCCGTTCTGCTCCAGAAAACCGTCGAACGACTGCCGTTTATCGGAGCAGAGGGTGAAGGTGGCAGATTGCGCTACAATCCGGGGATTGAGCGAGGGGGGCTCCAGCATGCAGGCAAACGGCTTGGTTTTCTCCCGGACGGAAAACAATGTCCACGGCGTGAGCGGACGGTGTCCTCCCAGAATCCCCTCCAAATCCTGAATCAGAAAGGCGAGCTCCGGGAGGTTGAACCGGCGGTGCACCTGCTTCCAATCCAAACGCCAGATGACCCGGTCCGATCGACGGTCGCTGTTGAGCGTGGCGAAGTGGGCCGCAACCAAAGGGGAGTAGGTCCAATCCAGCAGACGAGTGGGCAGCCCATGGTGTTGCGCCGCAACCAGCACCTCCCAGTCGCTGGCCGGCTGAGTGAGGTACGGACGGGAGTAGCGAATGAAATTCCGGAGGATGTGCTCCTCGAGATCGGCTTTGGTGTGCGGTGGGTTGACTCCGCCCAGCTTGTCCAGGCTGGTGAACAGGGGCCAGCCGGCGTCTCCGTCTCCCCGATACACGCCGCTGTCACGACGGCGGCCGGTCCGGGGGTCTGGCTCCGTGGGCGTAACCTTATCGATCAGGTCACCGAGGCTGGTCAAGACGATTTCTGTGATCGGCATGGCGCTGGAATGTAAGATTCGATGCTGAACTGTGACATAGGCCATAGCAGCGCCCATACTGCCGCTGCGAGGATGCAATCGGTTGCTGATTACTGGGCGGTTTTCCATGGCGGTGCGCGAAGCGCGGCTGCGGCGGGAATGGGCCCACCTCTATCCCGGCCTGGAAGCGAATGTGTGGGTCGTTGCGGCCCAGCTGGTGCCGCTGGTCCTGCGACACCGGCTTCACGAGCAGCCCACCTGGGAGTTCACCCGGCGGATTCTGGTTGACGATCACTTCGAGTTCCGGGGCGGGCACAAGCGGGACAACTCGTGGAGCGGAGTCCTGACTCGGGTGGAGGATGCGTAGTGAGCTAGCTCCCAGCTCCTCTAAAAATCCCGCTGCGAATCCGAACCGCCTTGGCGGAGGCTGACGGATCGATTTCGAACCGGCGCTCGACCCGGGCCACCAGACGAACCTTGCTGTTCAGGGTCAGCGTGTCTCTCCCCCTTCGCACCTTGATCGGCAGCGGGGCTCCTTCCTGCTTGCCGAAGTGGGCGCGGAACGCGGGGCCGAAGTCCGGATCTGATAGCGAGAGGTCTCCCAGCGAGAGCACCTGATCGCCCACCTGCACACCCGCCTCCTGGGCAGCCGACCCGGGAACCAGTCCGGTTACGGTGATGCCGCTCGAGTCGCCCGCTGTCTGTAAACCCAGCCGCGGTTCGCGCAACGTGTCCAGCGCAACCCGCATCCCCGCGAGCGGAAGGACTCGGTCGAAGGGATAGCTCTCCCGCCCGTCCACGTAGCGGGTTTGAAAGTCTTCGAAGGGCCGGCCGCCAGCTGCCCGCGACACTTCGGGCCAGAAATCGGCCGCAGTGAACCCGCGCCCTTTCTTAAAGGTGTTCTGGTACAGCTGCCGCATCACATCGTCGAGCGATCTCGCATTGTCGCTGGCATCCCGAATTTGAATATCCAGCAATAGCCCCGCGAGTGAGCCCTTCGGGTAGTAGATGTATCCGCTGCCGTCCTCTGGATGGATCCAGGTGGACAGCGATGCGTCTTCCAGGGCGGTGGGCGGGGTCATGTCGACGGTGTTCGCCTTGTTGGCCGTCAGAGCAACGAACTGAGTCGAGT
>JBJMPB010000199.1:0-2613 GCA_045803455.1 Gemmatimonadales bacterium
CAGCAGCGGGATCTTGGTATCCAGAGCCTCGCCGGTCCAGGAGACGAAGGCCGTGGGAATGCAGAGCGTGACGTTGTTGTCCCCCCGCATGAGGAAGGCCGGACTGGTAGCGTCCCAGGCGGTGTAACCGCGAGCCTCGAAGGTTGCCCGGAGTCCGCCCGAGGGAAAGCTCGAGGCGTCCGGCTCACCCTGCACCAGCTCGGAGCCGGAGAAGTTGAAGACCACTCCACCGGCGCCATCCGGTGCCGCCAGCGAATCGTGCTTCTCGGCGGTGAGCCCGGTGAGCGGCTGGAACCAGTGGGTGTAGTGCGTCGCTCCATTCTCGATGGCCCAGTCCTTCATCGAAGCCGCTACCACGTCGGCTACCGCGGGATCGAGCGGCTCGCCCCGGTCGATGGTGCGGAGCAGGCTGCGATACACTTCCTTGGGAAGCCGCTGCCGCATCATGCTGGGAGAGAAGATGTCGCTGCCGAAGATGCTGTCGATCCGCTCGGTCGCGGTCTTGCTGCCATTGAGGGAACGTACTGTCGTGGTCACGGATGCCGATTCCTCACGCCTGGGAAAGTGATGAGAGTTAGGCCATCGCCGCCGGAGCGGTGAGCGCCTCTTCGATGTCGGACATGTCGGGGTCGGGCAACTCGGCATACACCGGGTTGGAGAGATACCGCTCTCCGAAGTCACAGATGATCGATACGATCAGCTTCCCCGCACTCTCCGGCCTGGCTGCAACCTGGAGGGCGGCCCAGGTGATGGACCCGCTCGAGATTCCCGCAAAAATGGCTTCATCACGGGCCAGCCGGCGCGCCGTGGCGATTGCGTCCTCGTTGGAGACCCGGATCACCTCGTGATACACCTTGGTGTCGAGCAGGCTGGGGACGAAGCCTGCGCCGATCCCTTGCTGCCGGTGAGGCGATGGCTGCCCTCCGGAGAGAACCGGGCTCTCATTCGGCTCGACCGCCACGATGCGAATACCCGGCTTCTTTTCCCGGAGATAGTGTCCCGCGCCGGTGATGGTGCCGCCGGTGCCCACGCCGGATACGAAGATGTCGACCGCGCCACCGGTATCGGTCCAGATCTCCGGACCGGTGGTGCGATAGTGAATGTCGGGGTTAGCGGGATTGTCGAACTGCCGCGGCATCCAGGCCCGATTGCCCAGTCGTCCCAGAATTTCCTCGGCCCGGGCAATGGCGCCCTTCATTCCCTTGGCGCCTTCCGTGAGCACCACCTTGGCGCCCAGCGCGCGGAGCATGTTTCGCCGCTCGATAGTCATGGTGTCGGGCATGGTAAAGATGCAGCGATACCCTCGTGCCGCCGCAACGTAGGCCAGGCCGATGCCGGTGTTGCCGCTGGTCGGCTCGACGATCAGCATACCGGGACGGAGCCGTCCCTTCTCAACCGCATCGTTGATCATCGCCGCACCGATCCGGTCCTTCACCGAATCGAACGGATTGTAGCCCTCATGCTTCACGGCGATTTTGCCGGGCAAACCGGCGGCAAGGCGATTCAATCGAATGAGAGGAGTGTTCCCGACGGTCTCGGTCACGTCAGGATAGATCTTGCCGTGTGGCATTGGGCCCTCGAACTGAATACCTGGTGGAATGGTCTGGGGTCTCCCGCAAGGATAACACGCTGGAGCCATACCTTCATCCCCACGATATCCCGGCGCAGTCCCTCGCCAGCAGCGTCAGGTCGCCCGCGCCCCACTCGCCCCGATCGGTGAGCCGCCCCAGCAGGCCCTCGGGCAATTCCGCGGGTCCCCCCCGAGCACCGCTCATCGCTCCCGCCATCGCCGCGGTCGAGTCGGTATCGCCCCCCACGGCGATGGCCGTGCAGACGGTTTCCCAGTAGTCGTCCGGGGAGCGAAGGAAGGAGTACAGGCTCCAGATGACGCTGGGTACCACGAAGGCCGAGACGCCCTGCCACTTAGGGTATGCGGGGTCCAGGTTGTTCTGCTGCAGCTGCCGGGCTGCTTCTCCGGGCGTGAGCGAGATCCACTCGGAGCAGCTCCGCAGGGCTTGAGCGAAAGCCAAGTCATCCTGCTCGACGGCGGCCGCGATCTCGTGGAGGAACTGGCCAGGGACGATCGGCCCCTTCCGACCCGCGATAAAGACGGCCAGCGCAACCGCGACCGCTCCGGCGCCGCAGCGAGGATCCAGATGGGTGATCCGGCTCTGCTCTCGAGCCACCCGGGCGATGGTAGCGAGGTCGGAGAACAGGAGTCCCAGGGGTCCGGCGCGTATTGCGCTGCCGTTGCCGGCGTACGGCGCTGGAGTTCCGGCCCGGGACCAGTGGAGTCCCTGAAGGATGCGCAGAGCGGCCGACCGGGTGCCCGATCCCGCTCCCACATCGCGGGCGTGGCCGAACAGCTGCGCCAGCCGATGGGCGTAGTCCTCGGGATCCCAGAGGCGGCGCTCCCGAAAGCTGAGGAGCAGCTCGCGAGCAAGCTGGGTGTCGTCGCTGTATTGGCCAAAGGGATAGTGAGGGGAGGACCGCTCGCCGGCCCGACCGCGCCGGAGCCACTCGTCGACGTACGACCGGGCGACCTCTGGAGGCTGGGCTTCGACCACAAATCTCAGCGCGTCCCCGAGGGCCTCGCCCAACAGCGCCCCAATC
>JBJMPB010000254.1:0-3559 GCA_045803455.1 Gemmatimonadales bacterium
CTCTTGGTGCCGGTGCAGCGGGCGGCGGAGCGCGTCAGTTGGCTCAAGGCGATGGTCGAGACCGGAGAGATCTTTCATCCGCTCCGCTGGAGCCCGGCCGAGGCCGCACGGCTCCTGAACAGCGTGCCCGACCTGGAAAGCGCCGGCGTGGTCGTGCGTCTGCCCGCGCACTGGCGCGCGGGCCGCCCGCCGCGCCCGCAGGTCACCGCCACGATTGGCGCCCGGCCGCCGTCTGGGACCGGCCTTGACGCCCTGCTCGACTTCCACATGGACGTGACCCTGGAGGGTGAGCCGCTCACCGCCGAGGAGATGGCCACATTGCTTGCCGGGACCGAGACGCTGGTGCTGCTGCGCGGTCAATGGGTGGAGATCGACCGTCCGCGTCTGGACCGGGCCATGCGCCGCTTCCAGGAGGTGCAGGAGCTTGCCGAGCAGGAGGGGCTCACCTTTGCCGAGGCCATGCGCCTGCTGGCCGGCACTGAGGCCACCGGGGACGACGAGCCCGCCGCGGCTGCCGACTGGTCGCACATCACGGCTGGAACGTGGCTGACTGAGACGCTCAGGGCGCTGCGCAACCCCGACGGTGCCGGTGTTGATCCTGGCCCCGCCCTGAAGGGCCGCTTGCGCCCGTACCAGAAGGCGGGTGTCGAATGGCTCCACCTCCTGAGCGGACTTGGCCTTGGCGCCTGCCTGGCCGACGACATGGGGCTGGGCAAGACGATCCAGGTCCTGTCACTGCTGCTGATCCAGAAACGGAAGAGCACTGAACGCAAGCCGAGCCTGCTGGTGGCTCCGGCATCGCTGCTGGCCAACTGGGCGGCGGAGATCGAGCGCTTCGCCCCCGGGCTGAACGCGCGGGTCGTGCATCCCTCGGCAATGTCGGCCGAAGACCTCAAGCAGATGACGGGGGAGGGATTGTCCGGCCTGGATCTGGTGATCACGAGCTATGGCTCGCTGCTGCGCCTGCCGGTGCTGGGCGCAACGTCCTGGCGCTTCGTGGTGCTCGACGAGGCGCAGGCGATCAAGAACCCCAACGCCAAGCAGACCCGCGCCGCCAAGGCCCTGCAGGCTGAAGCCCGGATTGCCCTGACCGGAACGCCGGTGGAAAACCACCTCGGCGACCTGTGGTCGATCTTCGACTTCATCAACCCCGGCCTGCTTGGCAGCGCCAAGGAGTTCGGCCGCACCACCAAGGCCCTGGCCGAGCGACCGCACAACCCCTATGGCCCGCTGCGTGATCTGGTCCGGCCCTACATCCTGCGCCGGATGAAGACCGACAAGACTGTCATCACCGACCTGCCGGACAAGACGGAGGTCAAGGCGCTGTGCCCGTTGAGCCGCAAGCAGGCTGCCCTCTATGCCGAGACGGTGACGGGCCTGGCCGCAGCCTTGCAGGATGCCGACGGGATCCGGCGCAAGGGCATCGTGCTGGCGACACTGACGCGGCTGAAGCAGATCTGCAATCATCCCTCGCAGTGGCTCAACGATGGCAAGTGGGGCGAGGCGGACAGCGGCAAGTGGGCTCGCCTGCGCGAGATCGCCGAGGTGGTCTCTGCCCGCCAGGAGAAGATGCTGGTCTTCACCCAGTTCCGCGAGATGACGGCGCCCCTGGCGGCACATCTGGGTGGGATCTTCGGCCGACCCGGGCTGGTTCTGCACGGCGATACCCCAGTCAAGAACCGCCGGGCGCTGGTTCAGACCTTCCAGGAGGACGAGACCGTGCCGTTCTTCGTCCTGTCCTTGAAGGCAGGAGGCTCGGGGCTGACACTGACCGCCGCATCTCACGTCGTCCACTTCGACCGCTGGTGGAACCCGGCGGTGGAGAACCAGGCCACCGACCGTGCCTTCCGGATCGGCCAGAAGAACAACGTGCTGGTCCACAAATTCGTCTGCCAGGGTACAGTGGAGGAGAAGATCGATGCGCTGATCGAGGCGAAGAAGGGCCTGTCGGACGATCTGCTGTCTGGTGGAGACGAGATCAACCTCACCGAAATGAAGGACGAGGATCTGCTGCGGATGGTGACCCTTGATCTGAAGTCGGTCATGGCGGAGTAAGGCGGATGGCTCCTTGGTTCTATGAAGCATGGCCCCGCTACGTTCCGGTTGCGGAGCGTCGGAAGCAAGCCGCGCGCGAGATCGAGAAGCTGCGCAAGAAAGGGCACCCGGTCGCCCCCATTCTCCTGGCGGGGCGCACCATTGCCCGGACCTTCTGGGGCCAGGCGTGGTGCGACAACCTGGAGAGCTATCGCGATTTCGACAACCGCCTGCCGCGCGGCCGGACCTATGTTCGTAATGGTGCGGTGATCGACCTTCAGATCTCACCACTGGAGATCAAGGCGAGGGTCAGTGGATCGTCAATCTACAAGGTCAGCGTCAGCATCACGGCGTTGGCGCCGACGCTGTGGCGGTCGATCTGCGCGGATTGCGCGGGGAGCATCGACTCCCTGGTCGAACTGCTGCAAGGCCGGTTCTCCAAGGGCGTGATGGAGCGGATCTGCCGCCAGGACAGAGGCTTGTTCCCCAAGCCGACGGACATCCGGTTCTCCTGCACTTGCCCGGACGGGGCCTCGATGTGCAAGCACGTCGCTGCGGTGCTGTATGGCGTCGGCGCCCGGCTCGACGAGGCACCCGAGCTTCTGTTCCGGCTGCGTGCGGTGGACGAGAAGGACCTGGTGGCCGACCTTGACACGGCGCTGCCAATCGCAAGTCGGCCGGCCGATGCCGGCAAGGTCCTGGAGACGGACGACATCTCGGCTTTGTTTGGCTTGGACATGGCGGAACCCGGAGACGCGATCCCTGGCCATGGCACGACGCCTGCTACCCCCGAGCCAGTGGCCCGCGCTGGACAGAAGCGAACCGGCACAAAGGTGGCGGGACGCAAGGCGGTCGTTCCGTCCCGTCCGGCACCTGCTGCTCCAACAGCCAACACGCACGCCGCACCGCCGGCGCGGAAGATCCGTAAAACGGCTAGTGAGACGCCCGGCTCCGCGGAGCCGATCGCCCAAACTCGGCCCCTGGATGATTCCACGATCCCAAAGGCGTCCAGGAGAATCCGAGATTCCAAGGCCGTGGAACGCAAGGGTCAGCGGACAATGCCGAAGCCTGAGATCGAGCTGACCCCGGACGGGTACGTGAAGTGGTGGAAATGATCCCGAACCACCGCAGCCAGGAGCGCTCGGACGCCTCTGAACACGGTGTGACAAGCTCCTCCAAGCTTGGATGGGAGCGGCCGAAGGCCCATATTAAGCCTATGCCGCACAAAGGATCTTCGCCTCGCACCCTCGACCTGTTTGAGGTCACACTCACGGTACCGACACCTCGGTCCGAACCGGCTCTTGCCTCGGCTGAGTTGCCGGGGCTTGCCGCTCTGTCTGACGCCCAACTGGCCAAGCAACTTGGCCAGCTCATGGATGAATTGCAGCGCCGGATGGAGGCGGGCAGGGGAAGCCGGCCTGAATTGGAAGCAGCGGTCAGAAAGGTCAGCGTATTCCTTGAGCGCTACAATCCGCCCCCATCAAAACACCGGGCCAAGGCCTCACGACCCGGTAAGGCCTCATTT
>JBJMPB010000313.1:0-6383 GCA_045803455.1 Gemmatimonadales bacterium
CGCATTGCCACCGACCATCCCAAGACCCAGCTCGGCCTGCCTGAGGTGCAGCTCGGCCTGATCCCGGGTGCCGGTGGTTGTCAACGCTTGCCCCGTCTCATCGGAGTGCGGGCGGCACTGGACATGATTCTGACGGGCAAGAGCGAGCGTGCCGCCAAGGCGCTCCGACTCGGTCTGGTAGACGAGCTGGTCCCGCCCAGTATTCTGCGACAGGTCGCGGTGTCGGCGGCAGAGCGCCTGACCCGCGAGGGGCTTCCCAAGCGTACGCTTAAAGGCGGAGCAGCCGGGTTGCTGCTGGACCGTACCGGGCTGGGACGCCGCCTGGTGTATCGGGGCGCCCGCAAGCAGGTGCTCAAACGCACCGGCGGACACTATCCGGCGCCGCTCGCCGCACTCGAAGTGGTTCGGGTAGGCCTGGAGCAGGGAGTCACTGCGGGACTGGCCGAGGAGCATCGCGCCTTCGGCGAGCTCGCGGTGGGCGATGTGTCTCGCAAGCTGGTGCAGATCTTCTTTGCTACGACTGCCCTCAAAAAAGACGACGGGGTTCCGCCCGGCTCCGCCACGCCGAGACAGATCCGGCGACTGGGCATCATCGGCTCGGGGTTCATGGGATCCGGTATAGCCGGCACTGCCGTGCTGAATGTCGAAGTCGACACTCGGCTGAAGGATTCCGATCTGACTCGGGTGGGGAAGGGACTCAAGGCTGCCAACCGCCTGCTGAGCGATCGACTGCAAAAGCGAAGGCTGACGCGTCCCCAGTACGAGCGGCTCAGCGCGTTACTCTCCGGCTCGTCGGACTACAGCGGATTTCAGCGAGCCGACCTGGTAATCGAAGCCGTGTTCGAGGATCTCGAGGTGAAGCGCAAGGTACTTGCGGAAGTCGAATCGGTAGCACGGCCGGACGCCATCTTTGCTACCAACACTTCCACTATTCCCATCCGCCGCATCGCGGAGAACGCCCGCCGGCCGGAACGGGTACTGGGCATGCACTTCTTCTCGCCGGTGGAGCGGATGCCGCTGCTCGAGGTGATTCCCACCGAAGCAACCTCCGGCGACACGCTGGTTACCGCAGTCCGGTTCGGGCGGCGAATGGGCAAGACCGTGATCGTGGTGGCCGACCGGCCGGGCTTCTGGGTAAATCGAATTCTGTCCCCATATCTCAATGAGGCGGGACACCTGCTCCAGGACGGAGTACCCATTCCGGTCATCGATCAGGCGATGATCGCGTTCGGTTTTCCGGTCGGTCCTGTCGCCCTGCTGGATGAGGTAGGGCTCGACGTCGCCGACAAGGCGGGAAGCGTGATGTACGAGGCCTTCGGCGAGCGGATGAAGCCCGCAGGAGCGCTGAGCCGGATGCTCGGCGCCACCCGGCTGGGACGAAAGAACGGCCGTGGCTTCTATAGGTATCGCGAGGGCCACAAGGCGGGTGTCGACAGCAGCGTGTACCCGCTACTCGGCGTCAGGCCGGGGGAGGCCCACTCCGATCTGGTGCAGCGAAGGCTGGTGTACGCCATGCTCAACGAAGCCGCCATGGCATGCGCCGAGAACGTGGTGCGCAGTCCGCGGGACGCCGACATCGGCGCGATCTTCGGGATCGGGTTTCCCGCCTTTCGGGGCGGACCGCTCCGGATGATCGACGACCTCGGAGCGGGGCGGGTGGTGGAGACCTTGTACCAGCTACAGGAGCAATTTGGCGAACGGTTCCGGCCCGCCCCCGCACTCCTCGAGCTGTCCCGCCGCTCGGGCCGCTACTATCCCGCGTAAGGAACGGCGGAACGTGAGGAACGACGGAACGGCGGAACGTGAGGAAACACGGAATGTGAGTGCTCCTCACTGAGTCGCGTGGCCTGGGGCGTGGTTCTGCTTGTGGTGATCGCCTACCTCGGACTGCTTCTCCTCCTCCGGGTGAACGAATCGCGGCTCATCTATTTCCCTGGATCAGCACGCCGCCTCATTGACCCACCGGCTGCGCTGCAGCTGCCGGTGCGACGCGCCGCCATTCGCACTGAAGATGGCCTTACCCTGGGGAGCTGGATCATCCCGGCCGGAGCGGATTCGACCGGCTACTGGATGCTCATCTGCCACGGGAACGCGGGAAACCTTTCGGAGTTCGGCCGGCCCGATCACTACGCCGGGCTCCGCGCGCTGGGTCTGAGTCTGCTCGCGTTTGATTACCGGGGATATGGCGAGAGCGAAGGTGCGCCCTTCGAAGCCGGATTATACCGGGACGCCGACGCGGCCTATCAGTATCTGCGGGGTGAATTGCGGGTGCCACCGGAGCGTATCATTGTGTTCGGCCACTCCCTGGGGTCGACCGTTGCCGTTGACCTGGCCAGCCGGGTTCCCGCCGCGGGCCTGATTCTGGAGGGGGCGCTCACCTCCGTCATCGAGCGGGGCGCCGAGCTCTATCCTTATATCCCGGTGCGATGGATCGGCCGCAGCAGGTTTTCGTCGATGGAGAAGATCTCCCGGGTCAGGATACCCAAGCTTTTCCTGCACGCCCGGGCCGATGACGTGGTTCCGCTGGCCCACGGCCGCCGGCTGTTCGAGGCGGCGTCTCCCCCCAAGACCTTCGTCGAGCTCAGGGGCGGCCACGGCGATGCCTTCGAGATCGACTCGGCTACGTACTTCGGAAGCATCCAAGAATTTGTGAAGGGTCTAAGAGGCGAAAAGTGACGATTGACGTAGCGTAAGGCCGCACGTTCCCCACGTTCCCCACGTTCCCCACGTTCCGCCGTTCCGCCGTTCCGCCGTTCCGCCGTTCCGCCGTTCCCCACGTTCCGTCGTTCAGCCGTTCCCCCCGTTCCATCGTTCCCCACGTATCTTCCATTCATGCCCGCCGTGCCAGAACAGCTGCGAGCCGCCGTGGCCGAGCGCTACCGTATCGAGGAAGAGATCGGTCGTGGGGGAATGGCTTCGGTGTATCTGGCCGAAGACCTGAGGCACGGTCGCAAGGTCGCCATCAAGGTGTTGCTGCCCGCCCCCGGGCACGCGTACGAGCCGCAGCGCTTCCTTCGCGAGATCCGTATTGCAGCCCGGCTTTCCCACCCCCAGATCCTCCCGGTCCATGACTCGGGGGAATGCGACGGTCTGCTGTATTTCGTGATGCCCTATGCCGGTTGCGAGAGTCTGCGAGACCGGCTGCAACGCGAAGGCCAGCTGCCGATCGATGCAGCACTCCGGATTACCCGAGCGGTGGGCACTGCGCTCGGCTACGCCCACCGGCATCACGTCATCCATCGCGACATCAAGCCGGAGAACATCCTGCTGCAGGAAGGCGAGCCGGTGGTGGCCGACTTCGGGGTGGCAACCGCCATGTGGGCTGCAGGCGGAGATAACGTCTACATCACCGATCGCGGCTTTGCGGTGGGAACTCCCGCATACATGAGCCCGGAACAGGCCAGCGCCGAGCGCGACCTCGACGGCCGAAGTGATCTCTACAGCCTGGCCTGCGTGCTCTACGAGATGCTGGGCGGCCAGCCACCCATTGTCGGCTCGAGCGCTCGGGCGACGATGGCGCGTCACGCCATCGAACCTCCCGCCCCCGTCCGCTCACTTCGGCCCACCGTTCCCCTGGGAGTCGAGCTCGCGCTACAGCGGGCGCTGGCCAAGTCGCCGGCCGAAAGATTCGCCACCATGGCGGAGTTTTGCGACGCTCTGCTTGCTCCCACGCCGACCGCCACACCGATGATCGGTGCCGCCGACCAGAGAAGCATTGCCGTGTTGCCCTTCGTCAACTCGAGCGCTGATCCGGAAAACGAATACTTCAGCGACGGGATGACCGACGAGCTGATCACCGCGCTCAGCAAAGTTGAGGGTTTGCATGTCGCATCGCGCACTTCGGTGTTTGCGCTCAAGAGCCTGCGGGAAGACGTGCGAACCCTGGGCAGCCGGCTGAACGTGGCCACCGTCCTTGACGGCACGGTCCGAAAATCGGGCAACCGGATCCGGATCACGGTCCAGCTCAGCCGGGTGAGTGACGGCCGACTGCTCTGGTCGGAGCGCTACGATCGCGAAATGTCCGACGTCTTTGCGATTCAGGACGAGATCGCGGGCACCATCGTGCGGACACTCCGGGCAACCTTGCTGGGCGATTTGGGGGACCCAACGCCGGTCCGCTACAGCGCCAACGTGAAGGCGTACAGCCTGTACCTCAAAGGACGGTACTGCTGGAACCGGCGCACCCAGGAGGGAATCCGGGAGGGCATTCAGTACTTCGAGCAGGCTATCGCGGAAGATCCCGAGTATGCCCTGGCCTACAGCGGGCTAGCCGATTCCTACGCTCTGGACCTCGACTACAAAGGCGCGCCCGTCTTCGAGGGGATGGAACGGGCCAAGGCGGAGGCTCGCAAGGCGATCGCGCTGGACGATACCCTGGCCGAAGCTCACACCTCGCTTGCCTGGGTGACCTTCATTTATGACTGGGACTGGGCCGGTGCCGAGGAGCAGTTCCGGCGAGCGGTGGAGCTCAACCCCCGCTACTCGACGGCCCGCCAGTGGTACTCCTGGTTTCTGGCCGCCATGGGCCGCTTCGACGAGTCGCTGGAGCACGGGCGAATGGCCGTCGAGCTCGACCCGGCCTCCGTGTCGATTCGGCGAAGCATGGGATGGCTGCAGTATTACGCTCGCCAGTACGACGCGGCGCTGGACAACCTGAGGCGCGGCCTAGCCATGAACCCAACGGCGGAGGAAACCCACCGCCTGCTGGGGCTGGTCTACCTGCAGCAGGGATCGCTGGATGAAGCGACCGCTGCCTTCAAGGAGGCGCTTGCCAACTCGCCGAACGATACGCTGGCCCTGGCGGGACTGGGACACGTGGCCGTGCGCCGCGGCCGAGTCGATGAAGCGCTGACGATTTTGGGCGAGCTGGATGCGAGAGCCAGATCGCGCTACGTGTCGCCGGTGGCGCAGGCGCAATTGTATGTTACGCTCGAACAGCGGGACCGGGCGTTCGAATGGATGGACAAAGCGTATCAGGACCGGCGCGGCTGGCTCGCGTATCTCAAGATCGAGCCGATACTCGACGGCATTCGCGACGACGCCCGTTTTCAGCGGATGCTCGAGCGGATGCGGCTGGCGTGAGGAACGACGGAACGTGGGGAACGACGGAACGTGGGGATGAGAGATGCAGAAACTCGCTACCGAAGCCGATGTGGCCACCGCGCTGGCGGAGCCACTGGCCATTGTGTATAAGCACAGCCCGATCTGTCCCACGAGCGGAATTGCATTCGAGGAGATTCGCTCGCTCCGGCGGCTGCAGCAGGACGTCCCGGTGTACTTCGTCGACGTAATCCAGTCCCGCCCACTCTCCCGGTATATCGCCGAGCGGCTGGGCGTGGTGCACGCGTCGCCCCAGGCGATCATCCTGCGGGCCGGCGTTCCTGCCTGGCACGGGTCTCATTTCGATCTGCGGGCGGACACCATGGCTCGGGAGCTGGAAGCACTTAAGGAAGGCGGTGACCGCGCGATCTGAAACGTCTACAGTGTGTCGGAATCTGAACCGTTGTTCCGTTTTCGTGCCGGCGAAACAGCGGTTCAAGTCTCTCCAGTAGCATTCCACTCCCATCCTGTTCTTCACCCAGCCCGCCAATCCTATCGTAGCGTCGCCCCGAGCGTCACCGGGGTGTCATGATCGCCATCGCGGTGCCTCGGAGGCGCTACGCGGATTCTCATCATCGACGACGATCCCCGGCCGCAGTCATCGCCGGCCACAGCCCCCAACGGAACCGCGGGCGTGGAAGGGGTCGACCTCAACGGTTACGGACCACCGGCTGACGCTCCGTCCCACGGAGAGGCTCGGCCGGTAGTCCACGAGTATCAGGTCGCGACGCCGGCGCCGATTCTGGTGGATACCGTCGGCGCCGCGCCGGAGCCCGAGGAGGCCGGTTTGGCTGACGTCACGGTGGTGCGTGAGCTGATCGCCCGGGTGCAGGAGCTGTTGCAGCGGACCCGGCGGCTCCCCGCCGCCGCATCTGCCGCATGGAGCGGAACCATTCGCTTCGGCACCGTGATGGTGGAACCGGCCACTCAGACCGTTCTTCGCGACGGACAACCGGTCAGGGTTACTCACACCGAATTCCGGCTGCTGCTGGCCCTCATGCGGCGCCGGGGCGCCATCGCATCGCGGATGGAGCTGCTGGGTGAGGTCTGGGGGTCCGGTACCGCGGTGAGCCGTCGTGCGGTCGACACACACATAGCGCGGCTTCGTCGCAAGCTGGAGGAAGATCCTGCCAATCCTCGTCACATCCTGACCGCACTGGCCTGGGGCTACCGCTTTCGTCCCTGATTCACCTCGTAGAAATCTTGCTTCGCTACACGGAGGACTCATGGCACGTTCATCGTTTGATCATTTGCGAGATCGGCTGCGGCTCGCCGGGCTGGTA
>JBJMPB010000443.1:0-6078 GCA_045803455.1 Gemmatimonadales bacterium
ACCTTCTGATGCTGGCTGCCGCGGCGACTTTGGCAGCCTGCCACAACCGTGGCGAGGACGAGACTGGTGCGGCGCCCGATCGCGGCGACACCACTGCCGTCACCGCAACGGACACCACCGCAGCGCCCACTGACAGCACGATGGGTCAGACTCCAGGCGCAGCGGACACCAGCTTCGTTCAGCAGGACACCACCGCGGCGCCCACCAGCGTAGACACCACCGCAGCGCCCACTGGTGACACCACGGGTTATGCGCCTACTGACACCACCTCGTCTGCCACGCCGAGCGACAGCTCGAGCATGGGTGACATGGGCCAGGACAGCAGCAACATGTCTATGCCCGCTGACAGCACGAAGCAGTAGTCCCAAATCGCACCTGCTTTACCGCGGCCCCAGTGATTGGGGCCGCTTTTATTTGTCGGGAGGTCCGCACTTCTGCTACATAGATGTGATTTACCAGATGTGATCTACGACCTAGTGATGTGGACTACGCCCTGCCCAGATTGAGCCGTTCAAGCGGCCTCGATCTGCCAACGTTAACTAGGTAGGAGCGTGCGTCGTATGAGGAAACTGTTCTTTCTTGTAGCGGCTGCGGCCCTGTCAGCGGCCTGCCACAATCGATCGGATGAGGAAGTCGGCGCGGCGCCGGATCAGGGTAACACCGATACCACAGCGGTCACTCACGCGATCGATAGTACCCGCACCGGACCTCCGGGTGTGGGAGGACGGCCGGGCAATGCGACGGTAACGCCCGACAGCGTGGGAGTCGACTCCGCAGCCACCCAGGGCGCCATGGATTCAACTTCCATGGGCCAGGATACCAGCGGCATGAGCTCGACCCCGCAGGACACGCTGGGCCCGCGCGATACCAGCGCTGACACCAGCAGCATGCAGAGCGACAGCACCGGCGGCATGAGCGACACAACGGCGGCCGACAGCTCCAGTAACCGCTAGTCTCCGCGTCAATCTCAGATGGGCTCCGGGAAGACTCCCGGAGCCCGCTTCTTTTTTACCGGCTGCCCTTCCACGGTAACTTTCCGCGCATGAGCCCGACGCTGGTTACCCGCACCTATCTCGAGATGCTTTCGCCGGCCGAGCTGCGGCCGGCAACCCTGCCGGAGCCGGCACCCCGTATCGACCGGGTGGAGCAGTGCAGCGTCGAGTTTTTTCGTTTTCTCTACCAGCAAGTCGGCCAAGCTTACCAGTGGACCGACCGGCTCCGCTGGAGCGATGAGACCGTCCGGGCGCATCTGGCAACTCCGGGCGTGTCGCTCTGGGTGATGACATGGGATGGTGAGTCGGCAGGATACTTCGAGCTGCGGGAGCACGAAGATCGTTCAGTCGAGATTGCGTACTTCGGGTTACTGCCGGCGTTCATCGGCCGGGGCTGGGGAAAGTTTCTCCTCACTCAGGCGGCGCACGCGGCATGGAGCCTTGGTCCCGCACGGGTATGGCTTCACACCTGCACGCTCGATCACCCCGCTGCCCTTCCCAATTACCTGAAGCGAGGCTTCCGGCCGACCCGAGAAGAGGTCTATGAGATCCAGCCTTGAATCAGCTGCCAGTAGCCGGCGCAGAGCCGATTCAGGCCTCCACATGCAGCCCGCTCCACCCAGCTCCGGGCCAGGCCGCGAGAGAACGGTATGTCTCCCCCTCGCAGTACCGCGCGGTCGGGAGTGCGGCGGGTCTGCTGGACCTGACGTCTCCGCTCCAGTGTCCTCCCGGGATGGGATACCATCCAGCTGACCGCCCGAAGCCAGATGCCCAGCCAGCCGCGCCGGAGGCAACCGGCCAGCTGAAAGAGCTCGAACAGCAGGAGCACCGGCGCAAGCAGGAGCAGCGTGCGGACGGCGAAACAGTGCAGCATGATTCGCCACCGGTTGCGCATCAGGCAATACACCCGGAGGTCCGAATGCTGCCCGCCCGGACGGTGTGACAGCCCGGGTGTTCCAGTTCCGTGCAGGCAAAGCGCTGGGGGAACCGCCAGCAGTTGATGCCCGCGGACCCGGCTTCGGACCCCCAGATCGTGATCCTCGTAGTTGAAGACGAAGCTGGGATCGAACGGCGGATCCTCTCCCCATACAGAGCGGTCGAACAGGAAGCAAGCGGTCACCATGGAGGTCACCTCGACGATCTCCCTGGGCGCAGCCTCCTGCGGCGTCTCGCAGCAACGCGGAATCATGTGACCCAGGAAATGGCAGTCCGCGCCTTCATACTGGATGATGATTCGCTGGAGGGCGTGAAGCACCCTCGGCATAGCTGCCACGACACCGGGGCGGCTGCCGAGCGCTGTCCGTAGCTGGAAGGCACAGTCGGGCGCGATCGCGACATCATTGTCTACGAACAGAATCAGGTCGTGCCGGGCCAATCGAAAGCCGGCGTTGCGAGCCGCTGCCGGGCCGTCATTATGGTCCAGCGTCAGCATCTGAACCTCTGGATAACATTGTTCCACCAGAGCACGGCTATGGTCGGTAGATCCGTTATCAACCAGGATCACTTCCGCAAAGCGAAGATTGGACCGGCGTACGGCGCCCAGTGAGTGAATGAGATGCGCGGCGCCGTTGTGGTTGATCAGACAGAGGCTAATCGGACGGGAACCGGAGACCTGGTGAGCGGTGATCACTGGCGTGTGAGGCGCATGGGCCGCCCGTGCAGCCGGTTACCCAAATCCGCGCCGAGCCAGGCGCAGACGGTTGGCACCAAGTCGAGGATGTTGTGGCCGTCTATCTGCCCGCCTTCGATGCCGTCTCCCGCAGCCACGAACCAGCCGTGATCCCGATGGTTTCCCGCCCGTCCCGAGGGCATCCGTCCGGGTGGGGTCCAGCGAAGCTCACCGAAGCGGTCGGAGGTGATTCCGGGCGACTCGATCGGCGAGACGCCGTTCCATTCAATGACCAGGTCCGGAAGCCGGTCGCGGGCAGCCGCACCAGCTGGAGCGAGCTCGTGCTGGCGGTACACACACCGGACGATAGGCGAGCCGGTCTTAAGGTCACGAAAGCTCATGAACCCGGTTGCCAGCTCGGCGCAGATGGCATCGTACTCCTGACCGGGAGAGACGATGCCCTGTGGCTCACGGCCCCGCAGGTTGACGCGGATGTAACCGGCGTGGTCCATGGGAACCGGGAAGGCGCGAGTGGTGGTCCAGTCGAACATGCGCTTGGACCAGAGCTTTACCAGTCGGCTCTGCAGGCTCTGGGGCAACCGGCTGGTAACCACCCGGATGAGCGGCCAGGGCAGCAACTGCTTGACTCGATAGAGGGCGCCTCGTTTGGGGGCTGGTCCGGAGCCGCCGCTCTGCATCCGCTGCAGAATGTCTGGTACCCGGTCGGCCCACGTGGTGTTGGGGCCCATGCCGTGCACCGCGAACACCAGCGTGATGGCATCGGCGGGTGCCCCCGCCAGGACCCGCTCGAGCGCTCGATCCGAGGCGCGATATACCTCGGTCAGACCGCGCTCCAGATATTTCCTGTCCTGCTCCGACAGGCGGTTCCGGTCCACCTGGGACAGGTCCCAGAGATAGTGCCCCCCGCGGTGTGTCGCGCCGAACACCATGAGGAAGAGATCCCAGCGCTCCCGAGCCAACATCCTCGCGCCGATTGCGCCCATCTGTTCGGTGGCCTGGATCAACTGGGAGGTGAGCCGCTTGAGACTGCCAGCGGATTGGGCGCCGAACAACTCCGCCGGCATGGAGGGGGGACCGAACTCGTTCTGCAGACTGTTCCAGAGCTCGGCCGGCCAGGCTCCTCGGGCGATCACGTCGTGGGTCCCCCAGCCGGCCAGGTGGACTCCGTTGATCGGCTTGGGTGAGGCCACGGTCATCGGAACATCGAGAACCGCGATTCTGTGCTGCTCGCCGTCCAGGAGCTCCCAGAATGGCGGCTCGGGAAACCAGGTCTCGTCGGCCAGCTCGACCTGCATGCGCTCCTGTCGCCAGATCTTGTTGTGATAAAGGCCATGCCACGCGACATCACGGCCGGTGTAGAAGGTGGGCCATACACCGCCGGCAAAGCGGGACGCGCAGCCCTCGAGCGACCCGTAGGCGCCCCGAGACTTGAGTCGGGAAAGAGTTGGGAGCTCGCCCGCAGCGCAGAGCCGCTCGACCAACTCCTGGTCGGCTGCATCCCATCCAATCAACAGAACCGGCCGGCGTGATGTCATTGTCGTTGCGTCGTCAGTTATAAAGGATCGGGGGTGTCTACCCAGGCTCCGTCTGCGGCAAGACTCCGGATGGAGACGCCGACCAGGGCCACGGACCGGGCACCGGCAAGTCCATCCGCTGCCGGAGAGCTTCCGCGAACTGCAGGGGAGCCGATCGCTTGGGCCCAGGCGAGAAGCTGCCGTCGGAATGTGCTCAGCGTATCGCCGGGGTGGCCCATCAATTTATGGGCCACCGCCCGCAAGCGGCTTCGACCCTCGAGCCACCGGTAGGCGAGGGGTTGGGGCAACATGCCTCTCCGCAAAATGCCTCCCGGACCGGCGAGCAGCTCCTCACCACCGACATTGATCTCCAGCCGCTCGACGTACCCTGGAACATGACCTGCCAGGCAGGAGGCAATCAGATTTTCCTCGAACTGCAGATCGAGTTGAATCCGGGTGCCTTGCGCATCCCGCTGCAGCCATCGAGCACGCACGCGGGTGGGATTCCGGCCGAGCAGCCAGGGTATCAGGTCGAGCTGATGGGACGCGATATCCTGAAGCAGGGCGGCGGACCTGTCCGGCTGACTCAGATGAGGCGCCACGGGGTTCCAGCCGAGCGGGTCGGAGCGAAGCTCGAAGCGAGCGGAGCGGATCGCACTGCCAGACTCTCGCTCGAGCCTCGCGCGCAGCTCGAGATAAGCCGGCCGGAATCGGCGGTTGAATCCCACCCAGATTTGGCGGTTCCCAGAACGCGCCAGATCGAGCAACAGCCTCGCCTCGGAGATCTGAAGCACCATAGGCTTCTCGAGCAACACGTGGGCTCCGCTGCGCAACGCCTCGTCCGCCAGTGCGCAGTGACTTTCGGGCGATGAGCTGATCAGGACTGCGTCCGGATGAAGCCGGGTGAGGAGGGAGGCCAGAGAACCATCGGCGAGCACTGACGGAACCCGGGCCTTGATCCACGCCAGCCGCTCGGGCCGAGGGTCGGCGACGCCAACCAGGGACCAGCGGGCCTGGGCCTGCAGTGCCGGCAGGTGAAATCGCTCGAACACCCGGCCGCAGCCGGCGGCAACGAGCCGTAGCGGACCCTCGGGCCGCTGGGTTATGCCACCTCCTCGAATCGCGCGGTGAAGTGGCGCAGCCAGGGGGCCTGTTCGGCAAAGCGATATCCCCGCACAGTCGCCCGCCGTTCCCAGACCTGGAGAATGGCCTCGACCACATAGTCGATGTGGCTCTGGGTGTATACCCGACGCGGAATTGCCAGCCGCACCAGCTCCATCGCTGCCGCAGTCTCCTGTCCGCTTTCCGGGTCCCGCTTGCCGAACATGACGGTGCCGATCTCGACACCACGGATGCCCGCCTCTCGGTAGAGCTCCACCACCAGGGCCTGGCCGGGGAGCTGGAGCGGGGGGATCTGGGGAAAGAAGGCCGCGGCGTCCAGATAGATCGCGTGCCCCCCGGGAGGTTGCACGATGGGAACCCCGGCCTGGGCGATGTGCTCTCCCAGGTATGTGGTCGAGCGGATGCGGTAGAGGAGATAATCCTCGTCCAGGGCCTCATGCAGCCCGACCGCAATCGCATCCAGATCGCGCCCGGCCATCCCGCCGTAGGTGGGAAAACCTTCGGTCAGGATCAATAGATTCCGCTGTTTCGACGCCAGGCGCTCGTCGTTGGTGGCCAGGAGCCCGCCGATATTCGCCAGGCCGTCCTTCTTGGCCGACATGGTGCAGCCGTCGGCGTAGGAGAACAGCTCGCGCGCAATCTCGACCGGCCGCTTGTCGGCGTAGCCCTCCTCCCGGAGCTTGATGAAATAAGCATTCTCGGCAAAGCGGCAGGCATCGATGTACAGCGGAATGCCGTGCTCGCGGCAGAGCGCCGAAACCTCCCGCACGTTGGCCATGGACACCGGCTGACCGCCACCCGAGTTATTGGTGATGGTGAG